>JBKCTR010000904.1:0-4028 GCA_046318755.1 Planctomycetaceae bacterium | reverse complement strand
TCGTACTCGCCAAACGACGGATAGTCGGGGGCGAGGGTCACATAACCCCGCTCGGCCAGGTGCAGAGCGTAATGCAGGTTGGGGTTCCCCCCCAGACCGGCCGGTTCCTCTTTGCCGATCTTCACGGTCTGATGCAGGCAGAGCACGGCTGGCCCCTTCTGCGTGGCTCCCGGCTGGGGCAGGAAGAGATAGGCCCGCACCCGGTCGTTGGCTTCGGTCCGGTACGAAATCTTGCGGCGGACGCACTTGTCGAGCTTCACTTCTTCCAGCACCTGCAGGTCGGGGCTGACCTTTTTGGTGTCGGCCGGCAGCGGGCCCATCACCACTTGCATGTTGGCCAGTATGTGCGCCCGGCGACGCTCCCAGTCGGCCTTGGTGCTGATGGTTTGCCGCTCTCCCTTGTCATTCAGCACGTAGTCGAGCTGCTGATGTTCGGGATACTTCGGCGCGGGTTGTTGCCCCCAGGCAAAACCGGAAGCCCATCCCACGAGTCCCAACCCGAAGAGCAGGGGGGCCCAGCGTAGGGCGGAAATGTGCACAGACCGGGGCGAAGTGGCTTGGCGGGCGATCATGGCGGCACCAGGCGGAGGGGCAGGAGGACCAGCGGGAGCCCAACGCGAGAACGGTCGATCCAAGGAACGACTCGGCATGGGCCCTGCGGGGCATCGTAGCAGCCCCCTGCCAGTCACGCGACAATCGAAGCCCGCACACCGCGTCAGACCCGCGGGGAAATCTCGATCCGTCGCTGCGCGCGGGGTTCCGCCCAACCTCAATCGCGCGGAGCGGTCTCGGGGTGGTGCCGCCTTAGTCCTGGAACCACCGAGAGATGCGGTGCCGGGATTGCCTCGCTGGGAGTGCCGACCGGCCGCGGCTCGCGGCGCGGGGCCGCATCCCGCGGACCGTGCAAGATCCGGCCAATCACTGTGTGCCGGACTGCCAATTGATAGCTGACCAACCCTCCCAGGGTGGCTCCTGCGGAGACCAGCAGCATTTTGATGGCCGGGGGCCAGGGCTGTGCGTGCAGCGCCACCTGTCCGAGCCCGACCAGCGGGAGGTGGATCAGGTAGATCCAGTACGACGCGTCGGCCAGGTAGCGGACGGCGGGGGGATCGTGACGCCAGCGCAGTCCCCACCCCAGGGAGGCCGAGAGGATGAACCAGGCCGACCACGCCACCGCCGCACTCAAGGGGAGGGCCGAGAGTCCCGACAGGTCCCCCCGGGCTCCCCGGGGAGCCAGCATGACCACCATCGCCAACGCGGGAAGTGCGCAGACGAACTTCAGGGTCGGGCGGGACACCAGCGATTTCAGCGCTACCGGACGTCGGCAGAGTTCCACTCCCATCAGGAAGAAGAACCCGTAATAGGCCAGCCGCACCACATGCGGCACAAACGAGTTGTGATGCCCCGTGAACAGCGACAGGTCATCCCACAGCCCGATGGTGGAGACAAGGGCGAACACGGCAGGTCGCCAGAGATTCGAGCCGAGAGGAATGGCCCAGGGGGGAGCGCTCGGGCGGGGAGCAGGCCAAGACCAGCGCAGGCCGACCCACCCCAGCGTCAAAAGCGAAAGATCCATCAAAAACCAGAGATGGGCTGGTCCGAAATAGTGGTGCTGCAGTTCCCCCTCAAACGATTCGAACGGGCTGAGGGCCTGTGTCCAGGTGCTGCGTCCGGTGATCACCCAGCCCCAGTTCCAGACCAAGAGGTTCAACGGCAGGATGGTGACCAGGCCGACGTAATACGGGACCAGAATGCGCAGTGCCCGCTGGCGGTAGAAGCCGGTCAGGTCTTGCCGCTCCATCAATTTGTGCGAGAAGAACCCGGCCAGAAAGAAGAACAGGGGGAGCCGGAATGCGTGAATTGTCCAGAACAGCGCCTCGCACAGGACCGAGGTCTCGCTGTTGTGCACCGGCCAGATCAATCCCGACAGGGTCGTTGGCGAATAGGGCACACAGGCATGCAGCACCACTCCCAGCAGCATCGCCAGGGTGCGGAGCGCATCGAGACCGGGCAGCCGGGAGGGGGCGGCGAAGGTTCGGGCGGGGCGGTCGGCAGAATCGACCTTTTCGTACGAACAGGAATTCCTCAAGTGGGGGCTCCATCGGCCGGAAAGGCCTGTCGATTGAACATCGGGGAGTTGTCCCCTCCCGGGTGAGCCATTTTGCCCGAACGGTCGTTCGACGATTTCGCTCAACCGCGGCACTCCTGCCCGACCGTTACAACCTGCCTGATCCCCACCTGGATTGACCCCATGCCCGACTTGCCCGCCACACTCATTGCGACGCTGGTCTGTAGTTATTGGGCCATCGTGTTGCTGAAGCTGGCGGTGGTCCGCTGGCGGCAGCACAAGACCGGGGCCCTCATCCCCCGGCTGTCGACCGAGCGTCGGATCTGGCCGGTCTGGATCGCCGCGATCGTTGCCTGGCATGCGATCCCCCTGTTCGCCACGATTCATTGGGGCCGCTGGTATGGGTTGCCAGACTGGGCGTTGTCGGTGACGGTTCTGCCGATCCGCTGGGGGGCGGCCCTGATTGGACTGGGCTGCTTTGTCGCAACGGTTCACTGCTGGGTTGTGATGGGCCGCAACTGGAGTGTGGCGGTCCTCCCCGGGCAGACCAAGCAACTGGTCACCAATGGTCCCTTCGCACTGGTCCGGCACCCGATCTACGCCCTCAGCATCCTGCTGATGCTCTGCAGCGTGGTGGCGGTTCCCAATCTGATTTTGGCCGTGGCGGCGGCCGTGCACATCACTTTGATGCGGCGCAAGGCGCAGATCGAAGAGCAGTTTCTGGCCGGGGAGTTTGGCGACGCCTGGCAGGTCTACGCCTCTTACACGGGCCGGTTCCTTCCCCGCCCCACCACAACTCCCGTGGCCCGCCCCCACCTGCTGAACCACGCCCGCCGACAGGCGACCAGTCGGTCACCGGAAGGATCGGCCGGTTCCTCGCACTGAGCGGCCAGTGCCCCAGGTGCGATTCGGCAAGGTCGGCGCCCAACCAAAATCCGCGACCAAAAATTGTTGGGGCCGGGAGCGAGAGGATCGATTCGATCGATGGGAAGACTGCTTGGCCGGACAATCGCGACAGGGTGGATTCGGAGGCGATCCGCAAGGCCGATGATCTGGCCTTGCCTTTCGCGCTTCAGTCGCAGTCGATAGACACTGTTTGGGTCACGAGGCGCAAAAAAAGAGGGCCGAAATGGCCCTGAAACTCTTGAAAACACTTATCCGAAACTCTGTCAACTTCCGACAGACGAGTCACGCCCTCAGGCCCCTGCCCCCCGGGCCTTGAGGCTGGCGAATCGATGTTCCCCATTGGCAGGATCCGGCGGTGTGGGACGCTGCCCCGCGTCCTCAGTGACCCCGGCACGGATTGGCGAAATTCGCCTCCGACCTCAAGGCCCCCTTCCACTTCTTCTCAGCCTTGCTCATACGAACCCTCCGGTCCAAGAGCTGTGTCTGCGATGGGTGGCTGGCCCATCCCGTCTTCCCTGACTGGTCTTATCTGGCTCCTTCCATCTATTACTACGCTGGAAACACCCTGGCTGGGGGAGAAATGTGTGCTGGTTTTGTCCGGTGAAATGATGCGAACTGGTTCATGTGTTGATGAGTGAATTGGTCAGGACGAGGGGACGGATCTGGCAATCAACCCAGTTCCTACCCGGTCTGCAGCACCCCTGTCGCGTTCTGGTCGGGACCGAACGCCGACTGCGGTCAGTTCAGCTCCGACGCCTCTTCCCAATGTTCATACAGTTCGGCCAGGCGCAGTTGGCCCGCTTCGAATTCTTCCTTCACCTCGCGTGCCTTCTGGCCGTCGCGGTAGGTGTCGGGATGGCCGAGTTGCTCTTGAAGTGTGGCAATCCGCGTTTCGAGGGTCGCGATGTCGGACTCGAGGTCGGAAACTTTGCGGTAGGGAAACTTCCGTTTGCGCTTCACCCGCTCGGTGGTGGGGGCTGCCTTGGATTCGGCGGGCTTGTCTTTGCTCTTCGCCGCCTCGCGGGCGGTGGCCGCCTTCAGTTCCTCGGCGGCC
>JBKCTR010000903.1:0-9701 GCA_046318755.1 Planctomycetaceae bacterium | reverse complement strand
TTGTTGAGGTCTCGTCGAGTTGGGGCGGGAATTGCGCCGTTGTTTGGAAAGGTGCTGCCGCGTGTCGTATTCGCTGCTGGCCATTCTGTTGCTTCTGGTGGGGCTGATCCTGTTGGTGGCCGAGGTCTTCATTCCCTCGGGGGGAGTGATTCTCGTCCTCGCGCTGGCGAGCATTGCGGGTTCCCTCGGCTGTGGTTGGCTGGCCTGGATGCCAGGTCGGCCGCTGGCGTTTTGGTCGCTGGTGGGGGCCTTGGGGATATTGGCACCCACGACCCTGATCTCGGCCTTTCGCTATTGGCCCGAGACGGCGATTGGCAAGCGGGCCTTGCTGGAAGGACCAGCCCCCGAGGATGTGATTCCCTTCGAACGGCAGGCCAGTCGGCATGAATTGCTGGTCGGTCGATTCGGCCGGACCGTGACGGTCTTGAACCCCGCGGGCATCGCCCTGATTGACGGGAGCCGCGTTCATTGCCAAAGTGAAGGAATGATCATCCCCGAGGGAACACCGATCCGGGTGGTTGGCGCGAGGCACAACAATGTGACCGTGCGGGAGTCCAGTTCAGCGGACGAGACAACCCCCCTACCCTCGGCCAAAGGTGCGACTCCGGAAGTGCCGGAGAAATCGGGGAGAGACGGCGGAGTTGATTCTGATCTGGATTTCCCCTGGGCTGATTTCCCGGGAAGGCTGTTGGCACTCTGGTCTTTTCCTCCAAGTAGCATCGTTCATGAACGCCACCCCTGTGTTCGCCCTGATCCCGCCGGTCGTGTTGTTTGGTGGGGCGTTGGTGCTGGGCCTGATCGGTCTGATTCTGCTGTTTCTGTTCATCCAGTACTTTTCGCTGTGGATTCAGTGCCGGATGACGAAGGCGGGCGTTTCGTTCATTGATCTGATCATGATGCGGCTCCGCAAAGTCGACAGTGCGACGATCGTGCGGGGCAAGATCATGGCTGTGGTGGCGGGGCTGACCCGGGACGATCCCGACATCACCACGAAGGCGTTGGAGGCACACTACCTGGCCAAGGGAAATGTCCCGCGCGTGATCCAGGCGCTGATTGCCGCGCAGCGGGCGAACATTCCCCTCGATTGGCAGACAGCGGCCGCGATCGATCTGGCCGGGCGCGATATTCTCAACGCCGTGCAGACCAGCGTGTACCCGAAGGTCATCGACTGCCCCGACGCCCGCAGCACCCCCGAAGGGACGCTGAGCGCGGTGTGTGGTGACGGCATCGAGTTGCGGGCACGGGCCCGAGTGACGGTGCGAACCAATCTCGCGCAGCTCGTGGGTGGGGCGACCGAAGAGACGGTGATCGCCCGAGTGGGCCAGGGGATTGTGCAGGCCATTGGCAAGCAGAGTTCTTACAAAATCGTGCTGGAAAGCCCGGAACTGATCTCTCAGGAAGTGCTGCAATTGGGGCTGGAGAAGCAGACGGCGTTCGAGATTGTTTCGGTCGACATCGCCGACATCGACGTGGGAGACAACATTGGCGCCCGCCTGCAGGCCGACAAGGCCGAGGCCGATACCCGGGTGGCCCAGGCGAGGGCCGAGCAGAAGCGGGCGGCGATGGTGGCCCGCGAGCAGGAAATGGCGGCCCGGGTGCAGGAGAACCGGGCCAAGGTGGTGTTGGCGGAGGCGGAGATTCCCCGGGCGATTGCCGAGTCGCTCAATTCGGGACGGTTGGGACTGCTCGATCACTACGAACTCTCGAATGTGCAGGCCGATACACGCATGCGGTCGACCATCGCCGGCGAGGGGAGCCCGAACCGCTCGGCCTGATCGCCACCGGACCCTGCGGCGTTGTGTTCAGCGGTCGATCCCCCTTCTTGATGTGTGTGACCATGGAGTTCGTCATGCCCGACTTGCCGACGAGTGGCCTCGTGTTGGCCGACGCGGACAGTGTGATGACGCTGATCTTCGTCGCGTTCGCGGTGATCAGTTGGATCATCAAGCTGGTGAACGCTGCCAAGGGAGAGGCCGCCCCCCCCGCGGCCGGGCCCAAGCCCAGACCACCCCGCCCGAAGTCGCTGGAAGACGAGATCGCCAACTTCCTCAAAGAGGTGAACACAAAGAACAAGGGAGCAGCGGAGGCTGGTGGCGGGCGAGAGGCGGCGGGCCGGTCGGAAGTGATTTTTGAAGAGCGGCCGCGCGCGACGGCCTCACGGCCCACGGCGGTGGAAAAGCCGAAGCGAACGCAGCCCAGTCCCCCCAAGACCCCGCCGAAGGCCAAAGATTCCCGACTGAAAGGCGCCGACCGATCGCAGCCGGCAGCAGCCAAGCCCCCCAAGAAACCGATCGCCCCGCAGGCCGCCGCGGGAGCCGAGCGGCGGGTGTCGGGGCATGCGGCCGAGTTGGGCCAGGGGGTGCAGTCGCACCTGAAGGCCCACATGTCCGAGCGAATTGGCGAGATGGTCTCTCAGGACTTGGCTCCGCGCATCTCCGATTCCGTGCAGTCGCATCTGGGAAGCGGGAATTCCTTGACGACGGCCGCCACGGTGGCGAAGGTTCCCGAGCATCCCTTGTTGTCGGAATTGCGGCAGCCCAAGACACTGCAGCGGGCGATGGTTGCCAGCCTGATCCTCGCTCCTCCCCGGGCCTTGGCGAACCGTCGCTGATGTCGACTGAGGCAGTTCATCCCGCGACCGAGATTCTTCTGCTGGCCCCCCCCTTCGAGGCCCGCGGGATCTGCGCCTACACGGTGCGACTGGCCCGGGGATTGCGGAAACGCGGCTGGAAGACCGGCATCATCACATCCGACGGGCACCAATTGGATTCCGCCGTTCGTGCGGAACTGAATGTGCGCGAGTGGCGGTGCGCCGACCTTCCCATCGCCGGTCTGGCGCATGCCTGGTGGCACGGCGGCGATCTGCGTCCCGAGTTGCTGCATGCCCAGTCCCCCCGAATGCTGCGGCTGGCGAACGAACTGGCCCGACGCTGGCGTGTGCCCTACGTGTTGACCGTGCATCACCTCCCCAGCCAGTCGCGGCTGCCGATTGATCGCCATTGGTGTCGGCGGGTCATCGCGGCCAACAGCACCGTGGCGGCCGAATTGTCGACCCACTTTGGAATTCCCCGCAGCCTGGTCACCGAGATCCCTCCCGGGGTCGAAGTGGGTTCCGCTCCCGGACTGGCGGTTCCCCTGGGCCCCGGGCATGTGCCAGTGATTGGGGCGGCCGGTCCGCTGGAAGCGGACAAGGGCCTGGTCTGGTTCCTGGGGGCGGCCCGGCGGGTCTTGGACGAGCATCCGAACGTGGAGTTTGTGATTGCTGGCGCGGGTCCCGAGGAGACCAATCTCCGGCGACTGGCCAGGGAATTGAAGCTGGCGGCGCAGGTCACCTTCGCACCGTATGTTCCCGACTTTCAGACCCCCTTGCGGGCGATGGATGTCTACTGCCTGCCCGCAGTGCGGCAGGGCTTGAGCGCCACCCTGCTGGAAGCGATGGCCCTGGGACTGCCGATTGTGGCGAGCACTGTCGGGGGCATTGAAGATGTCATCGACCACGAAGTGACGGGGCTGTTGATTCCTCCGCGGGATCTGGAGGCCCTGACGAACGCGTTTCTGCGACTGCTGCGGAATCCTTCCCTGGCACAGCAATTGGGGGCGGCCGGAAGAGACCGGGTGGCACGTGATTTCGGCGTCGAGAAGATGATCGACCAGACCCTCAACGTCTATCTCGAGGTGCTGCACAAGGTCCGCGAGACGTCGGCGGCATGACGGGCCACGGACAGGACGACTGTCTGTCTGCGGAACGGGGCAATTTTGTTGCGCCGGACCACAGCCGCTTCAGGCACCGTCCCCGCCGCGGCGTGAACTTGTCGGACCGGGTTCGAGAAACTACCTTCTGATTGCGGACAGTGAGGTCCAAGAGGCGCTGGCTCCAGTTGCCGACGGATCGGTCCGCTCCTGCCCTCTGCTCCCCGCCCCACTCCACGCGTTCGTCCGAGAGACCGCATGAAACGCCTCGTCTCACACTCTTCGAGTTGCCTTGTGCTGTGGGCTCTGACCGCCACCGCGGTCTTCGCCGGCACACCCTCGACCGATCCTCTCGACTGGCCGCACTGGCGCGGCCCCGAGATGAATGGCGTCTCCCGCGAGAAGGGGTTGCCCGCGACCTGGTCGCTCGAAGGTGAGAATCTGCTCTGGCGGAACACCGAGATCAGCACTCGCTCGACCCCCATCATCATGAATGGGAAGGTCTACCTGCTGACCCGGCACAATCCCGAGTCGACCCGCGAGGGGGACAAGGTGATTTGCCTCGACGCCGCCACCGGCACCAAGATCTGGGAAAACGCCTACAACGTCTTTCTGACCGACGTACCGGCCGAACGGGTCGGCTGGTCATGCGTGGCGGGTGATGTCGAGACTGGCAATATTTTCTCGCTGGGTGTCTGCGGGGTCCTGATGGGACTCGATGGCGACACCGGCCAGACACTCTGGCAGCATTCGATGAGCGAGGAATACGGCATGATTCACACCTACGGCGGGCGCACGAACATGCCGTTGGTGTTCGAGGATCTGGTGATCATCAGCGGGGTGATGACGGGCTGGGGCGAGTATGCCGTGCCGGCCCATCGCTTCGTGGCGTTCGACACGCGGCGTGGTCAGCCGGTCTGGATCACCAGCACCCGGCTGCGTCCCATGGACACCACCTACAGTGCCCCGGTGCTGACCACCATCAATGGCCAGAAACTGATTGTCTTCGGGTCGGGTGATGGCTCAATCTACGCTCTGCAGCCCCGCACAGGGAAAGTTGTCTGGAGCTACGACGTGTCGCTGCGCGGGGTCAACACCACGCCGCTGGTGGTGGGAGACACCGTGTATGCTGGTCACAGTGAAGAAAACGTGGCCGACAATCGGGTGATGGGAGCCCTGTTTGCAATCGATGCGACGGGGACGGGAGACGTCACCAAGTCGAAGCAGAAATGGCTGCAGATGTCGCGGATGATGGGGCGGGCCTCGCCGCTGTTGGTGGGCGACAAGCTCTATGGGGTGGATGACGCGGCCACGATGTTCGCCTTCAACCCGGCCGACGGGGCCGAAGTGGGCAAGAAGCTGCGGCTCGGACGCGAGATCTTCGGAAGCCCCGTCTATGGTGACGGCAAGTTCTACATCGGCGAGACCAGCGGCATCTTCTACATCGTCGAGCCCTCAGCCGACGGCCCGAAGATTCTGCATAAACAGCGGCTGGAGGGAGAGAACATCCGGGCCTCAGCGAGCATTTCGCATGGGCGCGTGTACTTCGCGACGAGCGGCGCGTTGTACTGTCTGGGGAACAAAGACGTGCAGCCGTCGGCTGATCCCCGACCGGCCGAACCCGCTGAGACTCCCCGAACGGCCGACATGACGCCGGCCCAACTGCAATTGGTGCCCGTGGAATCGCTGCTGAAGCCGGGACAAAAGCAGAAGTTCCAGGCCCGCGTGTACAACGCGAATGGGCGCTATCTGAAAACCGTTCCCGTGCAGTTGGAACTGCAGGGTCCTGGCAAGATCGACAACAACGACACCTATGTGGCCCCCGGTGATGTGCCGCACAGCGTGGCCACCGTGACCGTCAAGGCGGAGGGTCAGACCAGCAAGGCCCGCATCCGGACGATTGCGCCCCCCCCCTGGAAGTTCGACTTCACGGACGGGAAGGTCCCCGCCACCTGGATCGGCGCGGGCTATCGCCACATCGTGATCGACGAAGACTTCTTCACCACGCTGAAGGCCCAGAACGAGCGGGCGGCCCGGCTGTATGTGTATTGCGTGACCGCCTTCACGAATGGCAACGCCCCGACCGCGAAATTCGCCGATGCCGGGCCCCGGCAGGCGTGGACCGACTTCCTGCGGTACTTCAGCCTGGATGCCGAGGGCAAGCCGACCACCGTCGACGAGGCGAAGGCGCAGTTTGACGCCGGTCTGGACCTGTTGACGAAGGAAGGGGTGCTGTCGAAGTGGACGTGGGGTGAAGGCCCCGGTGGGATCGAGTTGACCATCGAGAAGGGACCGCGGGAGATCAAGGGGAACGCCTTGCTGTGCAAGATCAGCACCATTCCCAAGGGAACCCGCAGCCAAGGCTGGATGGGTCACCCCGCCTACAGCAATCTGACGATTCAGGCCGATCTCAAGGGCTTGGAACGCAACAACAAGCTCCCCAGCATGGGGCTGATCAACCAGCGCTACACCCTGGACCTGATCGGGCCCGATCAGGAATTGCAGATCCGGTCGTGGACCTCGCAGTTGGACCTGCGGTTCGCCAAGACCATGCCCTTCGCCTGGAAGGCCGACACCTGGTACACGATGAAGTTCGTCGCCGAGGTGCAGGATGGCAAGGCCGTTCTGCGGGGCAAAGTCTGGGTGCGGGGAGAGGCGGAACCGGCGGAGTGGACGATCGAGGCGATTGACGAGACTCCCAACGTCGTGGGGAGCCCGGGCTTGTTTGGCAACGCCAGCGACGCCGAGGTGTTCATCGACAATGTCACCGTGACCCCCAAAGCCGGCTGAGTCTGTTCCCGACCGGCTGTTCGGAAATCAAAACCCAATTCACTGTTTGAGTTCTTTCCCGACTGGATGAGACGCATGTCAAACAAATCGATTCGCCGGCTGCTGACCGCCAGCCTGCTGGGACTGGTCGCCGTTCCGGCGTTCCCTGTGGCCGCCCAGGAGTACGACCCGATCGCGGCGGCCAATGCCGCGAATGCGACGCTGAAGAACAAGCCAGGCGACGCCCCGCAACTGGGACTGAGCCATTACCGCAACAACGTCACCGCGACCGTCCTGCCGCTGGAGTGGGATGTGAAGTCGGGCAAGAACATCAAGTTTGCGGCCCGGCTGGGCTCGCAGACCTATGCCAGCCCGGTGGTGGCGAACGGCAAGGTGTTCGTGGGAACGAACAACAGCGCCGGTTTCGTCAAGCGGTTTCCGAGCAAGGTCGATCTGGGCTGTCTGGTGGCCTACGACGCCGAGACGGGCAAGTTCCTGTGGCAACACTCCAACGAGAAGCTGCCCACCGGCCGCGTGAACGACTGGGAACAACTGGGCATCTGCAGCAGCCCGGTCGTGTCGGGTGACCGGCTCTGGTACATCTCGAACCGTGACGAGCTCTGCTGCCTCGATACCGAAGGCTTTCTGGACGGCGAGAATGACGGTCCCTTCAAGGAAGAACCGAACCAGAACAAGGACGAGGCCGACGTCATCTGGAAGCTCGACCTGATGAAGCTGGGGGCTTCCCCCCACAACGCCAGCAGTTGCTCGATCACCGTGATTGGCGACACGCTGCTGGCCACCACGTCGAACGGTGTCGATGAGGGCCACAAGAAGGTGGCTCAGGTCCAGGCTCCGGTCTTTCTGGCGATCGACAAGAACACCGGCAAGGTCCTCTGGAGCGACGGCTCGTCGGGCTCGAACATCATGCACGGCACCTGGTCGTCCCCCGCGTTTGGTGAGTTGGCGGGAGTCCCCCAGGCGATCTTCGCCGGTGGCGACGGCTGGCTGTACAGCTTCGACATCCGCGGCGACAACGGGAAGGCCAAGCTGCTGTGGAAGTTCGACTGCAATCCCAAGGAATCGGTCTACAAGCTCGAACGGGCCACCAAGAACCCCCTCATTGGCACTCCGGTGATCTACGACGGGCTGGTCTACATTGGCGTGGGTGAAGACCCCGAGCACGGCGAGGGGAATGGCCACCTGTGGTGTATCGATCCGACCAAGACGGGCGACGTCAGCCCGACCCTGGTGTTCAACTCGAAGGATCCCAACACCCCCATCGCCCCCAAGCGGGTGCAGTCGCTCGAGAAGGACAAGGGGGATTTTGAGCGCGACAATCCCAACTCGGCCCTCGTCTGGCATTATGCCGGTTCGGACACCAAGAAGTTCGAATCGACGATGCACCGGACCCTGGCGAGCGCGGCCATCAAGAACAACCTGCTGTTCATTGCCGACCAAAGCGGGCTGTTCCATTGCCTCGACGCCAAGACGGGCAAGCCCCACTGGACCCACGACATGCTGGCTGCGTCCTGGTCGACCGCGTTGATTGCGGGAGACCATGTCTACATTGCCGACGTGGATGGAGAAGTCTCGATCTTCAAGATCTCGGCCGAAAAGGAATTGGTGGCCGAAGTTCAATTGGAGACGCCCGTCTTCACGACTCCGGTGTGCGCCAACGGCACGCTGTATGTGGCCACCTTCAACACCCTGTACGCGATTCAGGAAGGGGCCAGCTTCAAGGGAGACGCCGCGACATCGGGGGGTGGTGAGTAAGTCTCACCCTCACCCGAGCGAACGCAGACCGGTGGGCCCGGGGATCGATGTGACCCCCGGGCCCGCCTCTTGCGCTGGTCCACTCCTGAGCTGGTCCACTCCTGAGCTGGTTCACGCCTGAGCTGGTTCACGCCTGAGCTGGGACCAATGCTGTGCTCGGGCCACGCCCCCCGAAGGGTGGGCCAGAAACTGGCCGATCGCGAGTCGGAGCGGTAGAATCCCGCCGATCCCGCGAGCGCCCTCTTCCGACTGGCACAGGCTCTCCGATCGGCGGGGCACTCTTGACCAGATTCTCTTTCCACCTGTTTCTCCAGGAATCTTCCATGTCGGTTCCCACCCTCAAGCTTCGTGGCCGGGTCAAACATTCGGTCGTCTTCTGGTGCTTCAATATCGCGGGAGACCTGTGGGATATCGACAAGACCTGCTCGATCGCCGCCAGCCTCGGCTGCAAGTCGGTGGAGATCTGTGGGCCCGAAACCTGGCCCACCCTCAAGAAGCATGGCTTGGTCTGTGCCTTGGCCCCCAATGGCATGCCCGGAGCGCCGTTCATGCGCGGCCTCAACAACACCGAGTTCCACGGCCAGGTCATCGATGCCACCAGCAAGATGATCGAGGACTGTGCCACGGCGGGATTTCCCAGCGTGATCGCCTTCACTGGCTACAAGTGGCGGGACCCCGAGAATCCCCAGAGCGGCGAGATCCCCCGCGATGAGGCGGCCCGCAACTGCGTGGCCGGTCTGAAAAAACTGGCCCGTCTCGCCGAGCAAAAGCAGGTGACCATCAACCTCGAACACCTGAACACCCGCGATGGCAGCCATCCCATGAAGGGGCATCCTGGCTATCAGGGAGACGATCTCGACTTCGTGGCCGAGATCGTTCGCCAGGTGGGCTCGCCCCGCGTGCGACTGCTGTTCGACATCTACCATGTGCAGGTCATGCACGGCGATGTGATCCGACGGATGGAGTCGTGCCGGGATATCATCGGCCACGTGCACACCGCCGGTAATCCGGGCCGGGGCGAACTGGACGACAACCAGGAGATCAACTTTCCCCCGATTCTGCGCAAGTTGGTGGAACTGGGGTATGACGGCTACGTGGGGCATGAGTTCATCCCCAATCGGGATCCGCTGGCCGGGTTGCGCCAGGCAGTGGAACTCTGCGACGTCTAGGCTCCGGAGCCGTTGGCGGCGGACTCCGTGCGCCCCCCTGTTGAGGGGTGCACGGTTCCCGGTTGTGGTTGGAGTGATCGCCGGATGACGCGACACCGCGCGTTCCATTTGAACGGTCTAGTCGAGTTACACGGCTCTGGATACACTTCGCTCGAATGGTCCCTCGGCGGGGGGACTGTCACCGACGCGACAACACCTCTCTCGCGACCTTTCTGCAGGAGTCGACTGGATGCGAAAGTCATCGGATCAACGCATGGTGTGGCTGGGTCTGGGCCTGTTGGCCGGTTTGACTCTGGC
>JBKCTR010000902.1:0-2855 GCA_046318755.1 Planctomycetaceae bacterium | reverse complement strand
TCGACACCTCTGATGCGATCTCTCTTCGAGGAGTTTCAGCAACATGCTGAAGGTTGATTTGAAGGTGTTGGAAGGGAGACAGGCGGGGAAAACCATCCCGGTGCCGGTGAAGCAGTTCCTGATTGGTCGCGAGCAAGATTGTCACCTGCGTCCCAATAGCGAACTCATCTCTCGACATCATTGCGTCTTTTCCATCGATGAGTTTTCCGTCCGCCTGCGTGATCTGGGCAGCACCAACGGAACCTATGTGAATGGAACCCGGATCGACTCCCCCATCACCTTGAAATCGGGCGATCGAATTGCCGTTGGCAAGCTGAGCTTTGAAGTGCTCATCCGTCAGGGAGCCCCGAAGTCGTCCGAGTCGATTCCGACTTCTCCCGCATCGTCCGATCTGTCCGATGTGCTCTCGACCCTCGACTCGGCCGAATCGGGTGGCGACCAAACTGTCGAAATCCCGGCGATTGCTCCCTCCTCCGACACCGTCGTGTTCGCCGCGGCCGACACTGCCACCGCCCTGCCCACCGACCTCACCGGAGCTCAGCCGGGCATGTTTCCCGCCGCTCCCGGCTACGCTCCGCCTGGTTATGGCATGCCTCCCCCGGGCTATGGCATGCCGGGCTATCCGCCGGGTTATGGCATGCCCGCCTACCCGCCGATGTATCCCCCCCAATATCCCATGCCGGGCTATCCGGGCGGCTATGCCGTCCCGGGGATGATGCCCGGCTATCCCGTCCCCGAGGCGGCCGCGGTGGCCGAGGCCCCGCCGTCTGGAACCGAATCGGCGGCCGAAAAACGGAAAAAGATGGCGGCTGAGTCCCCTCCCATGGTGCTCCCCGATCCCGAGAGCACTGGGGCCAAAGCTCCCCCCGCCCCCCCACCGGCCCCCCCCTCAGATCCCAACGCCCCCCCCGCACGCAAGCCTTCTGAGGCGGCAGCGGATATCATCCGCAATCAGCGCATGAAGCGCTGAACCCTGCGGGAGGGACTCGGGCCCCTCCCGGCGCCGTGTCTCCTTCTGCAACGCGGGTGAACCTGTGGCCGAACCCACCGATCTGCAACGCAACTACCGGGAATTCATCGACCTCCTTCCGCTGACCATGAACCTGGCCGGGCTGCCCCACAGCCCCCCGGGGATCTACTTCACCGAAGATCAGATCGCCGCCCGGGTCTTCACCATCAAGCACGCCTACAAGGCGGCACGCGCCTTGGTTCGCGAGTACATCAAGAGCAATTGACACTCGGGCCATCGGACGCCAAACCCTGCGGAACTTGGCTCCCTTCCCGGCCCTCGCCCCCCGCCAGGCAAACGGCTCGACGTTGATTTCGCTGTTCCACTCTCTGTTGTTGGTTTGTCGATGGAAAAGCCCCTCGAATTGACCACCCCTTCCGAGTGGAGCGAGGCGATCCTCATCGACCTCTGCCTCGCAGGCGAAACGCGCGCCCAACGGGAATTCGTGGGCCGGTTTCAGGCTCTCATTCTGGGGGTCTCGCTGCGCATTCTGTCTCACCGGCAGGATGCCGAAGATGTGACCCAGGAAACTTTGGTCCGAGCCCTGCGCGGTCTGTCCCGGTTCGATCAGCAGCGCCCGCTGCAGCCGTGGATCTTGCGCATCGCGGTGAACCGCTGCCGCACCGCCCTCTCTCTGCGCCGTCCCCGGGATCTGGAAGATCGGGTGGCCAGTCAATTGGCCGACGAGCGCTCCCGTCCCGATCAGGAACTGGCCGAAGAACTCGACCTGGCCCTCTCCGGCCTGAGGGAGCAGTACCGCATCAGCTTCGTGCTGTACCACCACCAGCAGATGAGCCTCCCCGAGATTGCCGAGATCTGGAATTGCCCGGTGGGCACCGTGAAGACCTGGCTGCATCGGGCCCGCCGTCAACTCGCGCTGCGGTTGTCGGAACGGGGCCTCGGTCCTGGGGGACCGCGAGGCTCACACACCGCGCGGATCGACGACTCTGCTCCACCGCCCCTCCCCTTGGCTCCCCCCCAGGAATCCCGGCGTCCCCATGCGTCGGATGCCGCAGGCACTCTCCGGGGCGAACTTCCATGAATTGCACCGAGTTTGATCGGCACTGGCAACGACGGCTGGATGTGGGTGCGGGACAAACCCCAGTCCCACTCCTGACCCACCTCGCGGAGTGTCCCCGTTGCCAAGCCTGGCACCGGGCCTGGGAAACTCTGGAATGGGCGATTGATGCCGGTTCAGCCGTCACACCCCTCACACCCGCCGCACCGACGCAGCCCGCCCTGGTCGACCGGGTGCTGGCCGAGCTGCAGGCAGGCCGCACACTCCCCCCCCTTCGGTTCGCGCCCCGCGCCCCACCCCACCGGCCCTTCCTGTGGCAGCCACCGCCCGAGTCCCGGTGGCTCGGTCGCACCGGCGATCGGCGGTGCTGGCGACGGCGTTCACCGCGGCACTGCTGGTGGTGGGAGTGATCTGGTTGCAACGACCGCTGTCTCCAGGTCTGAATTCATCGGGGCTGGATTCATCGGGTCTGAATTTATCGGGTCCGGATTCATCGGGTCCGGACTCCCCGGGTCTACCGCGAATCGCCATCACCACGCCCAGCGCTCCTCTCTCACCTTCCCTCGAACCGAAACGGCCCACCACCCAGCCGGCTCCCCGCACTCCCGAGAAAGAACTGGCATCTGCGGGGGCCCCTGCTTGGCCTGGGCCGTCTCTCGGGGATGACTGGGCTGCGTCCGAGTCGGCCCCCGCCCCGCGAATGGTGAAGCCCCTGGTGGGGGTGGTGCACAATCTCACCAGTCTCGTGCTGCCTGGTTGGCCCTCGGTCTTCAACGACTCGGTGGGAATACCGCATTGTCTCGATGGCGAAATCTTCGATTCGCCCGC
>JBKCTR010000901.1:0-4738 GCA_046318755.1 Planctomycetaceae bacterium | reverse complement strand
GGCCACAGCCGCCCTATGGAACATCAGGCGGTGTTTTCAAAAAACGGGTCGGCAAGAACTGCATGCCGATGGACTTTCAAGCGGAGGCGATCCGAAGCGTTTCCACCGGAGCGGTCGATTGGAGTGGTCAAATCGCTGATGGACTCGATCGAAGTTCGCTCGATCCAGTAGAGATTGCCCGAGCCAGGAATTGGCTGCGACGATTGAAACCGAGTTCCGGATTGCTCGACGCCAGTGACTGCTCGACGCCAGTGATGAGGAATTGCTGACCGGAATGGATGCGATACGTGACGGTCAGATCACTCGGGCTGGGTTGCTGCTGTTTGGCAGGGAAGACGTGCTGAAAAAGCATTGTCCCCAGCACGCCGTCCAATATGTGTATCAAGCCTCGGCGACGGCGATATCCCGGAATGAGATCATGAACTTCGGTTTATTGCGCATACTGGAGCTGATCGAACAGGCTTTCACAGGCCCAGCAAATCCAGAGCAGGAACTGTCAATCGGCATGTTCAAGCTCCGAATTCCTGCATTTCCTGTCGAAGATACGGTTCGCGAGGCTGCCTTGAATGCAGTGACTCATCGCGACTATACCGATCCAGGACGAGTATTGGTCCGGCATGAACCACATGAGTTGGTGGTCAGCAGCCCGGGAGGGTTCATCTCCGGAATCACGGCGAGCAACATTTTAACACACGAATCGAAAACACGGAATCAGAAACTCGCTTTCATGTTTGTAAAGCTTGGACTCGTTTAGTCTGCGGGCGTTGGGCGAAAACGAATTTTCATTCCCACCCTGTCTTATGGCAAGCGCACGCCGGAATACTCAGCGGATGATTCGAGCGTCACGCTGCGGATTTTTGATGGGAGTTTCGATGGACGCATGGCCCAATTGGTTGCCAAGTGGCGAGAGGAACGCCGCGATATTACTCTCAATACACTCTTGATTTTGACATTCCTTCGCGAGCATGCCTTCATCAACACACAGACTGCGTCTGAACTGTTGCAACTCTCGCGCAGTGAAGCCCGGGGAGTGCTCGATCGATTCGCTCAACCCTCAGCTGGAATTCTGGAACGGAGAGGAAACACTGCGGCAGCGACTTTTCACCTGACAAAAGTCGTGACTCGTGATCTCTTGGGCAAAGCCGCCTACACCAAGACCAAGGGGATCGACTCGGCACGTTACGCCGAAATGGTTCGAAGCTTCGTCATCGATCACGGTTCGATCACCCCCAAAGATTGCCGCGATCTTTTCGGACTCGGAGAGTCGGGTTCCGACAGGGTGCTTGTCTCAAGACTACTCAAGAAATGGTCGGGGGAAGATGGTTTTTTGCGACGTGATGGTAGCCCTCCCAAGGTCAAATACTACTTACGAGAGGACGTTATCAAGACTCGCTAAATCACCGCCACCTCTTGGCCATAAGTCATAACTCCATGGTAGGAAAGTGGTTGTGTCATTTGGGGTGTTATCAGGGCGTTATCAAGGCCGGTTTGGGTGGCTTGCAATCACCCTCCAGATGGCCAGATTCCAAAGGCATAATGATCATGCAAAAAACCTTAAAATCATGAGTTTAGTCATCTGTGCCGAGAGAATGCTGCGTGGCTGTCTTATGTACGACTCGCGGGTAGCCAATCGAGGACGATGATCGCCGAATCCAATGACTCACTGTGTGTTTATACACTTCCGGCGATTTACGAGGAGCCGCCTTTCGAAACGTGATTCGATTCCAGACTGCTGAGGAAGTGGCGTGAAGCGGAGTTTTCGTGCCGGTGTTAAGGAACTTTATTGAGTCTGTGGGCATATCCAAGAGTTCATGTTATCAGGACATATTAGCTCACGGCCTGATTTCTACTGGATTACATAAGTAGTTTACAGAAAAGTACTTGCGATAGAGCGAGTGTTAGCAATGCGTTACAGGGATCTCCTCGAAACATTCGAAATGCCTCTCCTCACAACACCGCCGAGATTGCGTCCAGTGGGTGTACAAACATTATTGTCAGGTCAGGTCCGTTTTACACGATCATTTCTAGAGACCGACATTCTTGTTGGCCATCGCTGTCGTCCGCCTGTCCGCCCGGCATGCCGAGGGTCCGCCTAAGTTCCAGAGCGGCCCAGGGAAGACGATGCATCGGGGGGAGCCGAAGACAACCCTTGTCGAAAAGCAGCCCGCGTGGGCAACGACGGGCCTCAACAGCCATAAGGCACATCGAGAATACGACTTGCGATGACACTCGCGAGCTCCTTCAGCCCCAGGATAGCCCCTTCCCCCAACGTCGGCTTGCCGCGTATGATCGTGGCTAGGCAAACGCGACGGCGCTGAGCGAGGCCATGACGGCCATCCGTCAGCGATTCGAGGCCGCGCCGGGCGAGCTTGGTCGATGAGTTTTTGCGTCCCTCAACGACGCACAAGACGATGCATCGGGGGAGGACCGAAGCCAACCGTTGTCGAAAACCGACCCGCGTCGGCAGCGAATGGCTGAAAAACTCATCAGGTACATCCGGAATACGAGTTGCGATGACAGTCGCGAGATCTGCCAGCCAAAGGTTCGCCCCCGCCTGCGTCCGGTCGAATTCACCAACATCCGACCGCACTTCCGCGGTCCGTACTGGTTCTGCCCTCAAAGTCGTCAAGCCATGAAAGACTTCGATCAATATGAGTTTTGGGAGCAATCGGACTACGCCAACAAGTCTTATGTTGATGCGCCACTGACCGATGAGCTGCTGTACTCGATCGAGACCGAGCTCGGGTACAAATTACCGACTGCATACGTTGAACTCGCTCGCATTCAAAACGGCGGATTTCCCAAACGAACAAGCCATCGAACCTCTGAGCCGACATCTTGGGCTCGAGATCATGTTTCGATAAATGGCATTTTCGCGATCGGCCGCAGCAAGACATATGGCTTGTGCGCCAGGATCGGCTCTCGATTCATGATGGAAGAATGGGGCTATCCGCCGATTGGTGTCTATTTTGCGGATTGTCCTTCTGCCGGTCACGATATGCTCTGTCTCGACTACCGCGATTGCGGACCGCAAGGTGAGCCAACCATCGTGCACGTAGACCAGAATTCCGATTACAAGATCACGTTTGTCGCGAAAGATTTCGCAACTTTCATTCGGGGACTCGAATTGAACGATGCATTCAATGATGAATAAGGCGGAATAATAAGGTCAGCCCGTGGGGCGGTTTGGGTGCGACTGAGGCCGCCTAAGGGGAATTGCCCATATTCGTGGAATGAGGGCTTAGTTGCCGGTCGTGTCCTGAGTCTCGCTGCGCGAAATGTCAATGCAAGGGGCCCTGAAAGGTTCTGAGTCATCCTTCGGAACGGGGTGTCTGGTGAGCTGATGTGCCGTGGGCGGATGCAGCTTCGGTCGACGGCTGAAAGAACAGAGCAAGAGCTCACTGGCTCAGGGCAGACCGCTTCAAGGTGTGCGATGTTCGTGTGCGGGAGCTTGGGCCGCAGCACGCGAACGGGGCTTTTCACCGAATGGGAAGACGGCGGAAACGCCGTAGTCCAGGTTGGGGGCAGACCTGGGTTTCCCGACGGGTCGGACCTGCTACCGGACCACCTGCCATTTCGGCTAGAGTTTGGTCCGCGTGCGTGACCCTTTGGGCCGTTGGCCCGTTTGTTTTGTGGAGATTCGCCCCTTCCGGGCGGCAACTGACATGGCCCTGTACGTGGAAGCGATCCTGCTGGGCATCCTGCAGGGAATAGCCGAGTTTTTGCCCATCAGCTCGGATGGACACCTGGCCGTGTTCGGCAAACTGCTGGGGGAGTGGCTGGGGACCGGGTCGATCAATCCCGACGACGACAACCGGCTGTTCCTGATGGTCATCGTGCTGCACCTCGGGTCGCTTGCCACCCTGCTGGTGGTCTACTGGAAAGACCTGCTGTCCCTCTTGAAGAAACCCCGGCTGCTGGGCTGGATCGTGCTCTCGACCCTGGTGACGGGGGTGCTGGCGATCGGGTTCAAGAAGGCGTTCCGCGACATGTTCAATTCGCCGACGATCGCCGCCCTCGGCTGGCTGGTGACCGCCGGGTTCTTGTGGTGGGCCGACCGCATCCAGGGGACCACCCTCACCCTCGACGAGATGGGCTGGAAACAGGCCGTTGGGGTGGGGCTGCTGCAGGCGCTGGCGCCCGCTCCTGGGGTCTCCCGGTCGGGCACCACCATCACCGCGGGACTCCTCACCGGCCTCTCGCGGGCTGAGGCGACCCGCTATTCGTTCCTCATCGCCATTCCCGCCATTTGTGGGGCGGTCGTGCTGGAAGTGGTGAAGCCCCTGCTGGGGATGCTGCTCAAGGGGCAGTCGGCCGCCGAGGCCTTTCCCGGAGTCGTGCTGAATTCCACCACCGTCCCGCCGCTGATCGTGGGGGCGGTCGTGTCGTTTGTGGTTGGACTCGTCTGCCTGCGGTGGCTGATTGCCTTCGTCGTCCAGCGCAGCCTCCGCAGCTTCATCATCTACCTGGTGGTGATGGCTGGGCTGACGCTGGCGTGGCAGTTCTTCGCGCCGGGACTGTTTGTCGCGGCGTGAGCGGCGGCTTCGCGGGCGTGGACCGTGGGGCGTGGTTCGGGTGCGAAGACTGCGGGCTATTTCGTGCCCAGGCAGTAGAGGAATTCCTGCCGGCGTCCCTCGATTTCGTGCGCGACGCGGTGGTAGATCCGGCCGCCGCAGATCACCGGAGTCGAGAATGTGGAGTCTCCCAGCTGGTTTTCCCCCAGCGATTCGAAGCCCTG
>JBKCTR010000900.1:0-4219 GCA_046318755.1 Planctomycetaceae bacterium | reverse complement strand
GTCAAAGAGGAATACCCCAACGGCGGCTACGAAGTGAGTGTCGCCTTCTGCGAACCGGAAGTCGACGACCTGTTGTCCACCGCGATGAAAGGCCTACTGGCGGGCTGACTGGCTCCCCACCCCGAATTGCCCGGGACCAACGCCCCCCGTCGGTTGCCTGTCGCCCGGGCCACCCTCGGGCGAACCTCGTGACTCGTTTCTCTTGCACCCCACGGCTTGCCCCATGCGTTCCTGGCTCCAGAATCTTCGGCGGGTGGACGTGGCTCTGGCTCTCACCGGGGTAGCCGTGGCGCTGGCCTGGTGGGGAGTGCTGGGCTCCTCCCGGCAGCGCCCCCCACTGCCCACGGCCCAGGTGGTCGACTATGGCAACTTCCAGCCCGACCGCCGCTTCCCCGAGAAACCTCCCCGCTTCGGGGCTCCGGTCGTCGCCCCCTCAGACAGCGATGTCGCAGGAGACGAACTGGTGCTGGGGGTGGAAATTGGCCTCGCCTGCCGCGCCTATCCCCTCAACATGTTGAGTGGCCCCGATCACGAATGCCTGAATGACGAACTGGGGGGCGAGGCGATTGCCGTCACGTGGTGCGACTTCTGCCACGATGGCATCGTCTATGCCCGCGATCTCGACGGCCAACGCCTCACGCTGGTGGTCTCGGGCTTTCTTTGGGAGTACAGCATGGTGCTCATTGACGCCGAGACCCGGTCGCTGTGGACCCAGGTGGCAGGCCGCGCCCTGCGGGGCCCGCTGGAGGGGAAGCGTCTCACCCGCCTTCCCACCACGGTCACCACGTGGTCGAACTGGAAGGCCCTGCACCCCACCACCGACGTCATCAATCTCCCGCGTGAACGCGATCTGTTCCGCCGCGACTATCAGCACCAACGGGAACGGTTCGTCATCGGATTCGAACACCAGGGAGCCGCCGCCCATTCCCGCTTCGACAAACTGGCCCGCCTGCGGGTGGTGAATTTTGAGGTCGCCGAACTCCCCCTCGTGGCCACCTACGACGACGATGCCACCGCTGCCCGCGTCTTCGACCGGGTCATTCGCGACCGCGTGCTCTCATTCGCCCCAGCCGCACTGGGAACCATGTTCGATCGCGAGACCAACAGCACCTGGAACACCTCGACCGGGCTGTGTACCGCCGGTCCCCTCTTGGGGTCCCGGTTGACCCAACAGCCCGCGATTGTCGCCTATACCCAGGTCTGGACCGCCTTCTTCCCCCACAGCCGCGAGTTGAGTCCCTGAACTGCTCCAGTCCTCCGGCACCCAGTCCTCCACGACCCAGTCTCCCAGCTTTGCCGCTCGTCCGCCACCTGGTGAAATCATGCCGCTCCGCTCCGTGTGCGTTTTCAACTTTGTGCTGACCGCCAGCCTGCTCACGGCCTGCCTGCTCACGGCCAACCAGCTCGCAACTCCGCTGCACGCCGCCGATTGGAGCCACGACCAGATCCCTCACCTCCCGCCGGGAGAGCTGCCCATCAAACTCTTCAATGGTCAGGATCTCTCGGGCTGGAGCGGGCAGACCGGGAAGTACTTCTCGGTGGACCAGGGGGAAATCGTCGGGCGCAACAGCGCCGAGAATGCCCCCGCCGCGAGTACCTACCTTGTCACCACGCGCAAATACCGCAATTTCCGCCTGCTGTTCGAAAGCCGGCTGGTCACCAGCGAAATGCACTCGGGCATCGCCCTCTGGGGCCGCAATGTCGAAAAGGGAGGCGACCCCTGGAGCTATCAGGGGCATCTCGTGATGTATCCCTCCGGCTACGGCTACTACGACCTCTTCCGCCGCAACAGCATCTTCCAAGACACCCTGGGGGTCGCCAAACGTGTCGGACGGCAGCATGACTGGAACCAGATGGAAATTCTCGCCGTCGGCCGCCGCATCCGCCATGTCATCAACGGCACCCTCGTGGCCGACTGGAGCGATCCCCAGCCGGAACTTTGCGGCGAAGGTCCCATCGGCCTGCAACTGCACTCGAACACCGTCCCCCAGGAGGTCCGCTGGCGCGGCCTGATTCTCACCGAAAATCCCCGCGACGAACTCATCACCGCCACCCAGCGCGATGCCGGCCTGATCAAGCAGGGCAACCCCGCCGAATCAGGCCTCGACTCCGCCGCCCTCGCCAGAATCAACGACCGCATGCAGCGATACATCAACGAGAAACAGGTCGCCGGGGTCGTCACCATGGTGGGCCGGCGCGGACGGGTGGTCCATCACGGCGCGGTCGGTCAGGCCGACATCGCCGCCAACCGCCCCCTCGATCCCGACGGTCTCTTCGCCATCGCCTCGATGACCAAGCCCATCACCGCCGCCGCGGTGCTCATGCTGCAGGATGAAGGCAAGCTCCATCTCGATGATCCCGTCTCGAAGTACCTGCCCGCTTTCGCCCACACCACGCTGGCCGAAGGCAAAAAGCCCCGCCGCGAAATCCGCCTCCGCGACTGCCTCACCCATACCAATGGCCTGATCAGCGATCAGCGCAATGTCGGCACTCTCGCCAACACGGTCGACCTTCTCGCGAAATCGACGCTGGCCTTCGAACCCGGCACCCGCTGGCAGTACGGACCGGGGCTCAGTGTCGCGGGCCGCGTGGTCGAAGTGGTCTCAGGCAAGCCCTTCGACACCTTCCTCGCCGAGCGCATCTTCCGCCCGCTGCAAATGAACGAGACCACTTTTCACCCCACCCCTGCACAACTCTCACGCGTCGCCCGGCTCTATCAGCCCACCGCCGACAAACGCGACCTCGAGCATGGTCACCACTGGTTGTTCGACGTCACGGCCGAGACCACCCCCAATCCCTCCGGCGGGCTCTTCTCCACCGCCCACGATCTCGCCCGGTTCTATCAACTCATGCTGAACCACGGCTCCCTCGATGGTGTGCGGTTGCTCTCTCCCCAGGCGGTCCGCGAGATGACCCTCATCCACACCGGAGACCTCGAGACCGGGTTCACCCCCGGCAACGGCTGGGGGCTGGGGTTCTGTGTCGTCCGGCATCCGCAAGGAGCGACGGCGGCGGTGTCGCCCGGAACCTTCGGCCACGGCGGGGCGTTTGGCACCCAAGGCTGGATCGATCCCCAGCGCGACATGTTCTTCATTCTCCTCATCGCCCGTCAGAACTTCGGAAACGGCGACGGGTCAGACATCCGGAGCGAGCTGCAACGGCTGGCGGTCGAAGCGATTCGCGACTGACGGCGCCGCCCCACGCCCGACGTGGCCACACACCCCACGTCGCGATGATTCCAGTACCGATGACTTCTGTTCCCCCCATTCCTGTTCCACTCTCAGAGCCCACGCCATGAACCAGCCCTCCCGCCGTCTGTTCCTGCAATCGGCCATCGCGACCGCCCTCGTCGGGCCCACCAGCCTGGCCTCTCCGCACACCGCCGTCGCCGCCGGTCCCGTCCGCCGCAATGGCAAGCCGCATCTCAAGCTCAGCCTGGCCGCCTATTCCTACCGCGACTACCTCACCGGCAAGCTGCAGCCCAAGATGACTCTCGACCAGTTCATCGAGCTGTGTGCCGAGCTCGGGCTCGATGGCACCGAGCTCACCAGCTACTACTTCCCCGAGAACTTCGACAAGGCCTATCTCGTGAGCCTCAAGCAGAAGACGTTCCGGCTGGGTCTCGACATTTCGGGAACGGCCATCGCCAACGACTTCTGCCTACCCCCCGGAGAAGCCCGCGACAAGTCGCTCGCCCACACCCGACTCTGGATCGACCATGCCGCCACAATGGGGGCCCCCGTCATCCGGATCTTCGCCGGCAACGTCCCTCAGGGAGACTCCGACCAGGCGGCCATCGAGCGGTGTGCCGCGGGCATCAACGAGTCGCTGAAGTACGCCGCCCAGAAAGGGGTCTGCCTCGCTCTCGAAAACCATGGCGGAATCACCACCCGCCCCGAGCAGATGCTGGAAATCATCAAGCGGGTGGATGACTCTCCCTGGTTCGGCGTGAATTTCGACGGGGGGAATTTCCGCTCGGCCGACCCCTATGCCGACCTCGCCAAGATCGCCCCGTACGCCATCAACGTACAGATCAAGGCCGACATCTTCCGGGGCGACAAACGCGAAGACACCGATTTCGCAAAAGTCATCGGCATCCTCAAAGACGCCGGGTACCGGGGTTACGTGGTGCTCGAATATGAGTCGGCCGAAGATCCCAAGACCGGTGTCCCCCGGCACATCGAGACGCTCCGCCGGCTCCGACCACTCGGGCCGGTTC
>JBKCTR010000899.1:0-3704 GCA_046318755.1 Planctomycetaceae bacterium | reverse complement strand
GACTGCATCCGGAACGCCAGCTCGTAGCTGTTGATGCGGGCCGCCAGCTCTTGGCCGCCGGGGCGGTCGTCGAGATGCCGCTGGTTCAACTCGGCCAACAGGTCCAGTTGCCGCCGTTGTGCCGGGCGGTCGAGATGGGCCGGCCCGCGCAGATCGAGCACCGGGTCCCCCACGGGGCGGAACAGCGTCCCCTGGAACGCTCCCGACATGAAGCCGCTCGACCAGTTGGGCTGCCCCGAGATTGGCCCGCCGCGTTTGTCGAGAATCACCACGTAGCCGGGCAGGTTCTGGTTCTCGGTCCCCAGACCATACACGGCCCAGCTTCCCAAAGACGGCCGGCCAATAAACGTCTTGCCGGTGTTCATCGCCACGAGGGCCGAGCCGTGTGCATGGCTGTCGGTATGGCACGAGTTGATGATCGCCAGCTTGTCGGCATGTTCCCGGACGTGCGGGAAAAAGTCGGAAATCATCAGTCCGCTTTGGCCCCCTGGGCGAAAGGGGCGGAAGCTGGGGGTCAAAAAGCCAATCTTGCGGCCTCCCGAGTTGATGAACTTCTTCCCCTCGGGCAGTGGCTGACCGGCGAATTTCTCGAGCACCGGTTTGTGGTCGAACGTGTCGACCTGGCTGGGGGCGCCGTTCATCATCAGAAAGATCACCGACTTCGCCTTGACCGGGAAGTGCGACTGCCGCGAGGCGAGGGGATTGAGCGCGGCCTGTCCCTCGGCCGAGTCGGCCCCCCGGGCACAGGTGCGGAAACCATCCTGCGCCAGCAGTGCGGCCAGGGCGGTGCCGGTGAACCCCCCCCCCATTTCCCACACAAACTCCCGGCGGGTCAATCCGCAAGGAAACCGGGAGGCTGTCGACGCGGAGGGAACACCGGGGCGGGACATGGCAGAATTCCCGAAGGGAAACCAAGAGGACAGGGCAGTCTCTAAGCAGACCGCACACCGGGGATGGCCGTCAAGCGTGGGCTTGAGGCGGGAGGTCGGTCCACGACCAGCCCTCGGATGCCGCGATACCGCAGTCAGGGGGGCGACGGGAAGAACGCGGGTTCCGGTCGATCAGCGATGTCTCAACCTGGAGAGAGCCCCCGGCAAGCGATGGCCTCTTGATAGAAGGCTTCGAATCGTGCTGCGGCCACGTCCAAACCAAACAGTTCGCGCGCCCGGGCATGTCCCTGCTGGCCCCACTTCCAAGTCCGTTCCCGATCGCCCAGCAGGGTGCCGAGCGCTTCCGAGAGGGCCCCCACATCCCCCGGGGGAACCAGCATTCCGGTTTCGCCATCCGCCAGCGTCTCCACCAAGCCCCCGGCAGCCGAGGCCAACACCGCCACTCCCTGCATCTGCGCTTCGACCGAAATCATGCCCAAGGGCTCTTCCCACAGCGAAGGAACGCAGGTCACCCACGCCGACCGGATCCACTGCATGGTCTCGTCGTGAGAGCGGTGCCCCGGAAACTCCACGCGGTCATGCACGCCAAGTTGGTCGGTCAACCGCTGCAGGGAATTCCGGAGGGGACCATCCCCCAGCAGGATCAAACGGGCTTCCGGAAGCTTTCCCGCGATTGCCGCAAACGCCCGGATCAAGATGTCGAATCCCTTCTCCGGGACGAAGCGCCCCGCGGCCAGCACGAGCGGTTCCGCCGCCATCTCGGTACGGGCCGAGACGACGGGGGTGCCGGGATAAATGACGGTCGAATTCGCCAGATGCGGCGCTCCAAACTGCCGTAGACGCCGGGCGACCGCCTGACTGATCGCCGTGACTTTGGTGAAGCGATTACCCCACGCTGTGTCCAACTGCAGTTGCAGCCACATCAGGGGCCCGTCCCAGGGGGGAAGACAGCCGCCGCGCAGACAGGCTGTGCCGGCCCGCTGCTGACAGGTTTCTCCCGAAGGAAGGCGGCGCGTTCCCAGCGGGCAGATGGCGCGATACCACTGGGCGTAGTAGATGGCCGGAATGTTGCCGAATTCCCGCAGAATCCAGGGCGACAGTTGCGTGAGATAGAGATTCACATGAATCACATCGGGCCGAAAACTGTGCAGAACCTCGCGCAGCCGACGGGCCGCCGGAACATTCAGACATTGCACTGCGGTGCGGAAAGAGCTTTTGGTGCCAAAGCAGGTGGTGTCGGCGTGCAGCTCGCGCTCGTCAGCGCCGGCTGAAGAGGTGAACCACCGCACGTCATGCCCCCGTGCGCGCAGAGCGTCGCGCAGGGCCAGCACAATGACCTCGGCCCCGCCGTCGATCGTGCCGTAATCATTGACGAGGAGAATTCGCATGCGATCAGCAGAGCAGAAGGCAGATTTTGGCTTGCGTGCGATGGGAAACGTGCCGACACACTTCCAGCATCGCGGCGGTCAGCCGGACGGGAACAGCGGCGGGGGTGGTCGGGCTGCACGCTCCACCTCCCTGCCTGACCGGTCGGTCCGGGTGTCTCCGCTCCGTCAACCGGATCTCGGCAGGAACATCGTGGTTCCCGTGTCACGCCGGGATGGCACTCTTCCACGGTGAATCGACCCCAGCAATCCGTTCACCTGGTTCAACGCACTGTGGACCGGCCTCATCGCCCCTCGCGTCGACACTAGCGGCCCGTTGGCTGTCGACAAGCCCAACGGGAGGATGAATTGAAGTTTTGGATTTGGCGGGGGCTCTTGCGACCGGTTGTACCGAAGAGGGGGCATTCGCCAGACTCTGGCTGCGGCCCGTCGACTAACCGGAGCCATCGGCGGGACCGATGGAATTGACGTTCCCCGACCGGGTCTCCCCCTGCCCGTAGGGCCGTTGAAACTGGCAAGGGTGTTGCCATCGTTACGCTGCTGAGGACAGACACCCAGCCCCACCTTGGTTGCGAATTGCCGGTTGGATTCGCTTCCTGAACTGCTCTAGGATACACGAGACAGGGGGGCTGTTCGGGGCGTCCCAACCCCACGGTGTGATGCTCCAGGTGTGGTTTGTCGAAACCGATGGCTGCCCAGAAACGAATCCTGTTCCTGACCTCTTGCCCTCTGGTCTGGGGGGGGTCCGAGGAACTTTGGGCTGGAGCGGCGGTGCGGCTTCAGCAACGTGGATTGCGGGTCTTCACCGGTCGCAGTGAATCGTGGGGAGACGGACGGCGGCATCCACGCTGGCAACAACTGCGGGCGGCCGGGGTCGGGGTGAACAATTTCTCGGTCTCGGGTCTGGGGCATGCGGTGCCCGACGCATTCCGGCGTTTTTTGCCGCGATTCCAGGGTCCGGTCCTGCGCCTGCGCTGCCTGACACTGGCGGCCAAAATTCGTGTGCTTCGCCCCGACCTGGTGGTCATTTCGCAAGGCCAGGCGTTCGACGGCTGCTTTCCTGTCCCGCTCCCCGAGGCATGTCAGTTGGCACGGGTCCCGTACGCGCTCATTTGCCAGAAGGCGGCCGAAATCCATTGGCCCCACGACCCGCTGCGGAAGCTCTTCCGACAGGCCTATCGCGAGGCGGCCGCGGCGTATTTCGTCTCCGAACACAACCGGCACACCGTGGAATGCCAACTGGCCATGCCGGTTCCGCGGGCGGAAGTGGTCCGCAATCCCTTCATGGTCCGGGCTCCCGAGGCGCTTCCCTGGCCCCAAACGTCAACCGATGTCTGGCGACTGGCTTGTGTCGCAAGAATTTGGCCTCTTGAGAAGTCTCAGGATGTGCTGCTGCAGGTGCTGGCCCAGGAAAAGTGGCGGCAGCGCC
>JBKCTR010000898.1:0-8068 GCA_046318755.1 Planctomycetaceae bacterium | reverse complement strand
CAGGCGCTCCACCTCCCCCCACACCTCTTCCCCCCATGGCGACCGCTCGGCACCCGACGCCGCCGGTTTGTAGGCCCCCACCGAGACCCCCTGGGCCCGCAGTTGACGGACAGCCGCCGAGGTGACGGCGGTCTTGCCGACTCCCGTATCGGTCCCGGTGATGAACAATCCGCGCATGCTGGAAGATTTCCCGCAGAGATCAGCTGCCCCGGGGAACCGTGGTGAGCGAAATGCCAACGCCAATTGCACTGCGAATGACGCGGCGGTCAAATGAAGGTAAGCAGCGCGCCCGGCAAACGCAGGCGCGGACGAACAACCCTCTGGCAGACAGGTGCATGATGATTGTTGGCGTACCCCGCGAGATCAAGTCGGACGAATACCGTGTCGCCATGATTCCGGTGGGGGTCGAGGACTTGACCCGGGCCGGCCATCAGGTGCTGATTGAAGCCGGAGCCGGGGTTGGTTCCGGCATCGCCGATGACGACTACCGTGCGAATGGAGCCGAGATCGTCGCCACCGCCTCCGAACTTTTCCAGCGGGCCGAACTCGTGGTGAAGGTCAAGGAACCCCAACCGGTCGAATTCCCGCTGCTTCGCCCAGGGCAGGTGCTGTTCACCTACCTGCATTTCGCGGCCAGTGAATCGCTGACCCGGGGTGTGTTGGAGACCGGTGTGACGGCGGCGGCGTACGAGACCCTCCGCGGCCGTCATGGGGACCTCCCCTGTCTGACCCCCATGAGCGAAGTCGCGGGCCGCATGAGCATCCAGCAAGGGGCCAAGTTTCTTGAACGCCCGCAGGAAGGTCGGGGCATTCTGCTGGGTGGGGTCCCGGGAGTGCCTCCCGCACACATCACGATTCTCGGCGGGGGGATCGTCGGTAAAAATGCCGCCCGCATCGCCGCGGGTTTCCAGGCCGACATCAACATTCTCGATATCAACGTCGACCGGTTGCGCTACCTCGACGACATCATGCCCGCCAACGTGAACACGCTCTACAGCGACCGCCACACCATCCGCGAGCAGTTGCAGCGGGCCGATCTGGTTATCGGCGCCGTTCTTGTGGAAGGAGCCCGCGCTCCCCGTCTGGTCCGTCGGGAGGACCTGAAACTGATGAAGCCCGGTGCCGTCATTCTCGATGTCGCCATCGATCAAGGGGGCTGTGTCGAGACCGCGAAGCCGACCACGCATTCGCACCCCACGTATCTCGTCGACGGTATTGTGCATTACTGCGTCGCCAATATGCCGGGAGCCGTGGGGCGGACCAGCACCTACGCCCTGTGCAACGTCACCTTCCCCTACGTGCTGCAGATCGCCAACCGGGGACTGGCCGCGGCGGCCGCTCTCGATCCGGGGTTGGCCAATGCCGTCAACATGCATGCCGGCAAGGTCACCAACCGAGCGGTCGCGGAAACGTTCGGGCTCGCCTTCACCCCCTATGAACCAGCCGCTGCGGCCAAACGCAGATAACCCCGCCCTGGCTGGGCCCCTTGCGACAGATACCCCCGCATGCCCGACATCACGCTGTTCGATCCCCGTTCGACCGCCACCGCACGAGTTCTGCCCGAAGCAGGATTCAATTGCCATTCCCTGCAAATCCCCTGCGGCGGCCGGCTGTACGAGGTGCTCGACACCGAACCGGAATTCGGTCAGGCAGGGTCGATTCCCGCCCGCAGTGGCATCCCCCTGCTCTTCCCGTTTCCCAATCGCATCCGCAACAGCACATTCGAGTCTCGCGGCCAAACCTGGCAGCTGACGCAGAATCGGGTTGATGCCTTGGGGAATGCCATCCATGGTCATGTGCACAACCGTCCCTGGCGGGTGACCCGCCATGACTCGCACGCCCTGATCGGTCAATTTCACCTCCGTCGCGACGCCCCAGAACTCGCGGGAGAGTGGCCGGCCGATTATCTCATCGAAGTCGGCTACCAACTGGTGAACCAGGTGCTTCGCTGCGATGTGCACATCCACAATCCGGACCGTATCTCCCTCCCCTGGGGGTTTGGCACCCATACCTACTTCAAGATTCCCCTCGCGCCGGGAGGCTGCACGGGAGACATTCTTATCCAGGCCCCGGTGCGGGACCTGTGGGAACTGGAGCAGAACCTTCCGACAGGCCGCCACCTCCCCCTTCCTGAAGAATTGCCGTTACCCGAGGGAATCACCCTCGCCGGACAGCGTCTCGACCACGTGTTTGGCGGACTGTACGGACGCGGGGGGCGAATCGAGACACAGATTCTTGACCCCCAGGCGGGGGTGCAGGTCACCCAGTCCATGGGGACCGATTTCCGCGAATTGGTGGTCTTCACCCCACCCCATGGGCGGTCGGTCTGTCTCGAACCTTACACCTGCGTGACCGATGCGGCGAATCTCGCCAATCAGGGGCTCGACAGTGGCTGGCGAGAGCTTCCACCGGGAGCCTCGGCATCCCTGTGGTTCGAAATCACTCTCGGACCGATTCTCTGCTGACCCCGACTCGGGTTGAGCTGCGCGATCCTTCAATCCAGCCCAGCAGTCTCCTGCGCCGGCAATCAACCGAAGCGAATCGGTTCGCCCGAATAAATCTGGTGCGGACGATGCACTTCATCCAACCATGCGGCGGTCTCGGGAATTCCCAGAGCGCTGTAGATGGTGGCCGCGAGATTCTCGGGACGCTGGGGGTCGGCCGCGGGATAGGCCCCATTCTTGTCCGAGGCCCCCACCACCACCCCGCCGGGAACGCCCCCCCCAGCCGCCAACACCGTCTGAACCGCCCCCCAATGGTCGCGCCCGGGCTTCGCACCAGGACTGCGGTTCTGGGCCTGCACCTTGGGTGTCCGGCCCATTTCACCGAACATCACCACCAGGGTCTCTCCCAACAGCCCCCGTTCCTGCAGGTCTTCCAGGAACGCCGAGACCGCCTGGTCCATCGGGGGCAACAGGCAATCCTTCAACAGGGGGAAGTTGTTGTCATGGGTGTCCCAAGTCTCATCGTTCCCCAGATTGACCTGCACGAGGTTCACCCGGGCCTCCACCAGTTGCCGGGCCATCAAAAGTGACCAACCAAACGCGTTCTTGCCATACTTCTGTTGGACGGCATCATCGACGGCATGCACGTCAAACGCCCGCTGCACCGAACTTTCGGTCAACAGAGACAGCGCCGACTGACGACTGCGGTCAAACCCCTCGGTCGAAGCCGCTTGGTCGAGTTCGCGGCGTTGGGTTTCCAGAATCTGTCGCAAGCCATTCCGGTCTGCCAGCCGCCGCTGCGACAACCCTTGGGGCAGACTGAGATTGGGGGCTTCAAACAGGAGTTTGGGGTTCCTCTCGCGTCCCCGGACGAAGTGAAACTCGTAGTCGGGATAGGCTCCATACGAGGTCGAATTGAAGGGCGAGGCCTCGATGAACCACGGATCCCGATGGGGCCCCATCAGCCCCCCGAATTGTCCTGGAATGATCCGTCCCTCGCGGTGCACCAGCCGTTCGGGCAGCACCACCGCCGGGGGCAGATTGTTGTTGCCGGGCACAACCGAGTCCCCCACCACCGACGCAATCGAAGGCCAATCGGTCCGTTGGGGTTTCGAGCCATTAAACCCAGGAGGCAGCAGACTGCGCCCCGAGAGCAGTGCCATGTGCCCTTCGGAGTGTCCATTGTGGGGCGACGTCAGCGACCGCACTTGGCTCCACAACGAACTCCGCGCCCCGAGCATCGGCAGATGCTCGCAGATACCAACCCCGGGAGTGGCGGTGGCGATCGAGCCAAACTCTCCCCGAATCTCGGCCGGGGCATCGGGTTTGGGATCGAAGCTGTCGTGCTGGGTCAGCCCTCCCGACAAGAAGATGATCACCACCGACTTCGCCCGCCCCGCCCCCGGAGCGACCCGCTGCACCTCGGCCCCCCGCAGTTCGGTCAGGTGATTCGTCCCCAGCCCCAACATCCCGAGCGCCCCGGCTTGAATCCAGGGACGCCGACGCAGCGGCAAATGGGCAGGAATCGACGGGCGCATGGCAACCTCGCTCACGACGGCACTGCCCCGGGAACCACACCCTGTGTTCCCGCAACGCAACAGTGACGCCTTATTCAATCATCCCCGGAACTCTCTGACAAGACCCGGTGTTTCTCTCACTCGGGCCTCCGGCCGCGCCGTCAACGGCAGAAACAAACCCCGCGGCCCCTTCCCCACCCATCGCGAACCGGCATTCCGTGGAGAAAGGGTGAGGATGGTGTCTCGCGTTTCGGTCCGCTATCCCCCATCCCGGCTCGACTCGCTGGTACGATCGAACCCGGTTCCCACCCCACGGCCGGTCGGCAACGGGACTCCACGGGGACTCTCATCCTCCGTGGCCCCCCGCAGCCAGGAATTTGGTGCACAGCTCCTCCCAGGCGGATTGCAGACTGTCTCGGTGACTCATCCCCTGATACAGTTCTGCTTGCCAGAGACTGGGAGGGAAGAGCGTGCGGCAACTGGCTGCTGCTGCTCTTGCCCGGCCTGGCCCAGCACCAGTCGTCAGACCCGTAGGATGCCCATGAAGCGAACCTGCGTCAGTCGCGTCCGGGGAGCTTCCCCCCCGTTCGGAGACGGTCTTCCCTTGGGCCGGGCCTTCAACTTCCCGCGGGGGTACACGCCAAACGTCTCCCCGACTGCTCCCCGGGAATGGTCCGCATCAGATCGCGGTCCGTCCCAAGACGTGCCCCAGTCCCCTGACCGCGTCGGCGCTGTGAAGTCTCCTTCAGGTTTTCGACTGGGGGATCTGGTCTCCACACCACGGATCAGGTTGGCGATGCCCCCCGAGCGAGCCGAGCGGCCAATTCCATGGCTCGGGCGATGGCTGCTGGCTCTTGTCATGCTGGCCTGGACGGCGGCTGCATCCACCCCACTCACCGCCGCCGATCTCAAGCCGATCGAACAGGCGTATCTGAAGGGAAACTACGTCGAATGCCGGGACTTGGCCCGGGCCGCGATCGACGCCAATGAGCCCAGTGAGCGCTGCCGCGTTCTGCTGCTTCAAGCCCAGTTGGAACTGGGGGAATACCCCCAGGCGGCCGAGAGTCTCGCGGCGGCCCGCAAGACCTTTCCCTACAGCCTCGAACTGCGCTGGCTGGGACGCGAGATCGCCCGCTACACCGGCCACCCCGAACAGGCGGCCCTGCTGGAAGAAGAAATCCTCACGCAGTTGCGCGAGGCCGGCTGGCGCTATGGCGACCCCGCCAGTCGCCTCGTGCTGGGGCGGCTGCTGCTGAAGCAGGGGCTGGAACCCAAAAGGGTGCAAGAGGGAACTTACAATGCCCTCAAGAAACAGCAGCCCGATTACATTCCCGCCTGGCTGGCAGCCGGGGAATTGGCGCTGGAAAAGACCGACTTCGCCTTGGCCGCCGAAAACTTCGCACAGGCCGCGAAGCTCGATCCCTCTCACCCCGACGCCCACTTCGGCCTCGCCCGGGCGTTTTCCCCCAGTGACGAGAAACAGGCCACCCGAGCCCTGCAAGCCGCGCTGCAGGCCAACCCGCGACACATCCCCAGCCTGTTGCTGGCGGCCGATGTGAAGATCGACAATGAAGATTACACCGAGGCCGAGATCATTCTCGACGCGGTCGAACAGGTCAATCCGCAGCAGCCCCTGTCGCTGGCCTATCGCGCCCTGCTGGCCCACCTGCGCAATCAACCCGAGAAGGAACAAAAGTATCGTCAGGCGGCCCTCTCGACCTGGCCGACCAATCCCGAGGTCGATCACCTGCTGGGTCGCAAACTCTCCCAGAAGTACCGCTTCCGGGAGGGAGCCGAGGCCCAGCGTCGCGCGCTGAATTTCGACCCCAAGCATCTGCCATCACGGGTGCAATTGGCCCAAGACCTGTTGCGGCTGGGGCAGGAACAGGAGGGCTGGGAACTGGCGTCGGCCGTCGCCCAGGACGATGGCTACAACATTTTCGCCCACAACCTGGCCACGCTGCGTCAGACCGTCGAGCGTTTTCAAACCCTGTCGTCCGACGGCATTTTGCTGCGAATGGATCCGCGGGAGGCCGAGATCTACGGAGCCCGCGTTCTCGACCTGCTCTGCCGGGCCAAACGCACTCTGGCGGCCAAATACCAGGTGGAATTGCCCGAGCCGATTGTGGTCGAGCTGTTCCCCCGGCAGGCCGACTTTGCGATCCGCACTTTTGGGCTCCCCGGCGGAGAGGGCTTTTTGGGAGTCTGCTTCGGCACGGTCATCACCGCCAACAGTCCCGCCTCACAGGCCGACCGCCCCACCTGCTGGGAGGCGACGTTGTGGCACGAGTTCTGCCATGTGGTGACACTCAACGCCACCCGGAACAAAATGCCCCGCTGGTTGAGCGAGGGGATCTCGGTCTACGAGGAACGCCTGGCGGCTCCCGGGTGGGGGCAGACTGTCACCCCCCGCACCCGTGAGATGCTGCTGTCGGACAAGCTGACTCCCGTCTCGAAGCTCAGTTCCGCCTTTTTGCATCCCGAAAGTCCCCTCGACCTGCAGTTCGCCTATCTCGAATCGTCGTTGGTGGTCGAATACCTCGTGGAAAAATATGGCTTCGAGGCCTTACGGAAACTGCTGGCCGACCTACGGGAGGGGTTGACCATCAACGACGCCCTCGGCCGGCTGGCCGGTTCGATCGACGAACTGGACCGTGGGTTCGCCCAGCGGGCCCGAGAATGGGCCGGGCAACTCGCGCCCGACGCCGATTGGTCCAGCCCCGAAGTTCCCCGCGATGCCACCCCCCAGCAACTGGCCGACTGGCTGCGGGATCATCCCACCAACTACCCCGCGCTGGCCCGGCTCGCCCGCCGACGGGTGGCCGACCGCGAGTGGTCGCAGGCCCTGGCCCCGCTCGAAACCATGCGCCGGCTCTACCCCGACGACCCCACCGACGACGGACTACACGGACTGCTGGCCCGCGTTCACCGGGAATTGAAAAACGAGCCCGAAGAGCGGGCAGCCCTGCGCACTTTGGTGACCCTGAACCCGGCGAATGTCGCGAGCCTCGACCGCCTGACCGAGTTGGCGAGCGCGGCCCAGGACTGGCCCGAAGTGCTCACGCAGACGCAACGCTGGTTGTCGGTGAATCCCCTGCAGGCGACGCCGCATCGTCGGCTGGCAGCGGCTGCCGCCGAATTGGGCAACAGCGCCCTGGCGGCCGAGAGCTACGAGGCCCTCTTGCGTCTCGACCCCCTCGACCCATCCGAACTGCGGGTGCGGTTGGGACAAGTGCGGCTGGCCCAGGGAGATCGCCGCCGGGCTCGGCGTGAGGCCTTGCTCGCGCTCGAGCGAACCCCCCGTTTCCGGGCGGCACAGCGGTTGCTGCTGGAGGCGACAGCCGGAAGTTTACCGGCCGACGCAGAACCGGCCACTCCCGCCGCTGGCACGGCGGCCCCGCAAGACGGTTCAACCACCGAGCGTCCCCCGGCTCCCGACCTGCCAAGTGACACGCACCAGTCCCGCCCCAACGAAGCGCCACTACAAAGCGAGGAGGTTCCGCCATGACCCGGGTTCCACGCTGGCTGGTGTTCCTCGCCGCGGTCGTCCTACTGGCCCCGATGGCGGTTGGACAATGGGGCCGCGGACGGAGACGCGAGATCCGTCCCGCAGAGGTTGATCGACAGGGACTCCCCGTCTGGGAGAATAACCTGCAATTCCAGGGCGATCTCTTCACTTTTGTGCGGGTGCGGTATTCTTCCTACGGCGGCCGGGCACATTGGGGTGACGGCAAGTGGGCCACCGACTATCCCGACAGCGACCTCAATTTCTCGTTCCGCCTGCAGCAATTGACCGCCCTCAAGGTCGACCCTCACGGCAAGATCCTCGAGCTGACCGACGATCAACTCTTCAATTACCCATTTCTTTACCTGATCGAACCGGGACACCTGGTCTTCGAAGAGGCTGAGATTGTCGCCCTGCGCAAATACCTTTTCAATGGCGGATTCCTCATGGTCGACGACTTCTGGGGAGAGGATGAATGGGAGAACTTCCGCAGTGAACTCAAACGGGTCTTTCCCGACCGCGATCCCATCGAGTTGCCTCTGGACCACGAGATCTTTCATTGTGTGTACGATCTGCAGCAGAAGCCGCAGATTCCCAGCATC
>JBKCTR010000897.1:0-7032 GCA_046318755.1 Planctomycetaceae bacterium | reverse complement strand
CTGTGCCCCCTGCTGCTCCCCCCGAACCGGAACGGCCTTCCCGGCCCCCGCGGGTGCCGTCGCTGTCGCTGGCGATTCGCCTGGCGATCTGGCTGCGCACAGGGGTGATCTTCGTGCTCGGGCTGTCGGTGCTGGCGGTTGGCGTGGTGATGTTGGTCACCCCCGGCCCGGCGTTTGTCGTCATCCCCGCCGGTCTGGCGATTTTGGCGACCGAGTTCTACTGGGCCCGCCGGTTGCTGCAAGATGTGCGGCGACGGATTGAAGATCGGGTGCGGCAGACCCTCGGGGGCCCCACCCCCCACAGCGAGTCTTCAGACTCCCCGCACACGCCCTCGGCGAAGGGCTGATGCGTCTCCCCACCGGTTGTGGTCAGGGTGCGGACGCCGGGTCGAGACGGGGCCGTCGAGGAGGGGCTCGGCAGTTGCGGACCACTGCTGTGGATCGCCAACCCGGTTCCCGTTTTCAGTGGATCGGTTCCTCTGGCGTGGGACCAACGGCCGGAACAAGGATGGTTTCTTCAATGCGTTGCGCGAGGCGGGCGTAGGCCTCGGCCGTGGGATGACCATCCAGCGGAAAGGTGAAACGGGACTCGGCGAGCGCCGGATCGAGCTCTGTGACGACGTGCAGTTTCAGGCCGTGCCGTTGTAACGCCTGTCGCACGGCCAGGGCTGTTTTATCACCTTGTCTGATCCAGTAGACCACGTGAAACTGACATTCGGGAAATTGACGGTGCACTTCAGCGGCTGACTGGGCGACCACGGCCGCAGTGAGCTCCACGGCGGAATGGGGAACCAGATGCGGCTGCAGCAACTGCCGAAACACGTTCGATTTCCCCAAAACGGCTCGCGATTTCCGCGACAGGAAAAGGTCGTCCAAATGGCCGAGCCGCTCGATCCGCCCTTCCCGCCAACCATACCGGGGGGCATGTTCGTTGTACGGAACCCAGCCCACGACCCGGTTCACATGGTCTGGGATCATCTGGAAGATGACCACTCGAGGGGGCTGCGGACACAACTGGGCCACTCGGCCCGACTCCAGGTTGGCGAGCATCTGGTGCGGACCATAGCCGTGAAAGCCAAAATTCAGCACCCGCAGATCCGACCGCAACTGAGCGACCCGTGACGGCAGACTTTCTTCGTCGGCGACCCCCTCCCCAAACGTGTAGGAACAGCCGCAGAACACCACCGTTTCGGCCGAGGGGTCTCCGGCGGGGACCACCACTCGCAACCGATGTTCATCAATCGTATACACCGTGTCGAAGATCTCTGTTCCCTGATCCTCAAGGTGGTGTTGGACCTGACAGTTGGAACGGGGGACCATTCCCAGGAGATCGTTCTTGGCAACGTACGAGCGATGCGACGGGTTCAGGCAAACATACTCGCCGTGCCCAATTCCCTTCTTCGAGAGCAAAAACTCAGCGATGCCCAGGGTGCACAAGATCACCGCGCCATTGATTCCCCACCGCGCCCACGACCGGTACACGAAGCCGGCCCACACGCACCAGCCGCCCAGCAGCAACCCCATCCACCCAACTGGGGCGCGAACCTTGAGGAGCAGCAGCACTGAAATCGCCACGCACAGCAACAGCGGTCCGAGCACCGCCACAGCCCGCCGACCTGTCGACCATTGACGCACAGCCATTCCAGAACACCTGTTTCCATCCGCAAGTAACGTCTTCGCGGCTCGGCCCTGTTCCCTGGGTGGGGAAAGGCCACCTTGTGACTCGTGTTTGTTTCCGATTCCACGCCGCTCTGGCACCACCCGACTGACTGCCGCAGCCAGATCGACCGTGCCTGGAAGAAGGGGGGTGTCTTCAAGGACGAATCGGTCAGCGGGCAGCGGCCGCCTCCCGGGTGGTTTCCCGGGGAACCAACGGAATCTCGGCCGCCTTGAGATCGGGCTTCCGCTGCAACAACTCCGAAAGCTGGAAGCTGTGGTACTTCTGCGTCGCGGCGGGCTGCCGGTCGGTCGAAGCATTCGCCACCCAGAACCGGGTGCTCTTCGGCTCAAACAGCACGTTGTGCAGGTTCGACTTCATCGCGACGGGGCGATCCATCAGCCGCAGCGCGGTCTCGGCGTCGAATGTTCCATGCCCCGCCTTCGCCCGCTTGCACAGTTCCTGGTAACGGTCCCCCGCCGAGAGCAACACGGCATCGTTCAGCGCATTCGGCAGCAGCGGGTGCTTCTCGCCCGGGTGCAACACGGTGAAGGTGTCCCAACTCCCTTCCATTCCCACCGCGCGATTCGTCTTGCCGTCGGCCAGCACGTAGAAGTATTGGCAGGTGCGGGGATTGTCGCGGAACACCGCAATCGCCTGGTCGAGATCGCGGGCCGTCTCGAGCGCTTCCCGCAGCAGCAGGGCCATCGGCACCCCCGCCCAGTGTCCCAGTCCGCCACCCCCCATTTCGCCAATCGAGACATGGGCGGCGTTCATGCCGGTGACCGAACCGATAAACCCGGCGTACGTCACATTCACAAACGGCACCCCCCCCTCCGGCTCGACCACCGTCACCACCGCGTGGTCCTGCAGCCCCCAGTCAATCCCATAGTCCAGCACCCGGCCATGGTACAGCGTGCCGTCGCGGGTGGCCGAGTTCATCAGGGCAAACCCACTGCAGTGGAACATCTCGGGAATGAAATTCGCCGCAATCACATCCTTCAGTTCCAGCTCGGCCCCGGCGGCCAGTCCTTCCATCTCTTCAAAGTACTTCGCCGGCACGTGCGGCCGCTGGATCGTGACGATCGATTCAATCACCTGGCGCGGCTTGATCTTCACTGGACCGAGCTGGACTTTCTCGTTCCCCTTTTTCTCGAGCAGGTTGTGCATGTTGCTGCGGACCCGCTCTTTCAGCAGCACCCCCTGTTGGTAACCCATCTCGTAGGGGGTTCCCTTGAGGTGCAGCACCGGGTAGCCCTCGATGGTTTCCAGCCAGCCGGCCCCACAGCGGGCGACTGTGGCCGACTCGGTTTTCGCCTGCGCCAGGACCAGGGAGGGAGCCAGACCCAGCAGCACCAGGCCCAGCAATCGCGACAGCCGCGGCAGAGACAACATGCAGACACCTTGGGGTGGTTGACGAAGAAGTAGGAACCAGATCCGGGGTGGCGACACGATGCCGCGTGAGCCCCGGCAGTCTGGGCAAACCGGGGCAAGCTGGCCCCTTCCCAGAGCACTCAGAATAACAGTCGCGTTCTCTTGGGGCGAGATCGTCTTGTCCCGGTTTTGGGGATGGGGTACTGTCCCACCCCTCCCTTCGAACCCCCCTCTGCGGTTCCCTCCCTTCACCCTTCCCGAGTCATTCCCGATGCGGTCCCGGTTCCCCCTGGCGGGCTGGGTCGGCGGCGCGTTGTGCCTGCTGGCCGGCTGCACTTCCGACTGGAGCGGTCATCGTCTCGACTCGCAGTCGTCCGCCGCGTCTCAGGCATCCCGGCGACCGGCGATCGCCGGGAATCGCCGCACCGCCGAACGGGGCAAGACCGAGCAGGAGATGAACACCCCCCGGGTCCGGACCGAACCATCGTCCGACAAGCGGGTGGTGACGGCCGACGTGACCCCGGGACGCAGCAGCATCGGGGCGTCTCGCAGCACCGACAAGGTCGAGACCACCGCCGGGTTGTTTCCGGCGCGGAAGGGGACCGAGTCGCGAGGCTCGAACCTGCGCCAGGCCGATCCCGAAGCCGCGGCGATTGTCGACGAAGAACTGCCCGATGCCCCCGAAGAGCAAAAACAGGGGATCCTGGCCGACCTGCAAGGGATGTCTCCCGGGAACGTGCGGGCGATGTTGCGCGCCTGGAAACAGGGCCTCGCCCGCAAGGCAAACCCCGCCACTCCGTCCGTTCCCGACGCCCCGGCTGCCGCGGATGACAGCGCCACCGGACGCATTCGCCGCTCGCTGAGCGCCGGCCTGGGGACCGTCACCGCCTGGGGGACCGCGATTGTTGGCGGCGGAAAACGAGCGGAACCAGCCGTCGGAGGCGTTCCCCCCGTTGTGGGGGGGGCCGAACCGATTGCCGCGCCGCGGGCTGAAGCCAACTCGGTGCAGCCTCCGGCCATGGCGGTTGCTCTGCCCACCGAGCCCAGCCCGGCTCCACGCGAATTGGACACCCCCGCCACATCGCGGAATGTGCTCTCTGAATTGATCGAACTGGCCGAGGAAGATGCCGGGAGACTCACTCCCCCCAAGACACAGCGCGAGCGGGATGAATTCATCTCGCAGCATGTCTCGTTGCGGATGCTGTACCTGGTGGGGGGACGTCACGAACTGGCCATGCAGGCCATCCCGGCGATCGACCCGGTCGACCAGGAATTCTGGCAGCACCTGTTCTGGGGCCTGGCGAACTACTTCGATGTCGAGTCGATTCCCACCTCCGAAGAACGGGCGGCTGAGGCGGCCGCTCAACTGACCCAGGCGGTGCTGAAGCTGCAACGTCGGGCCCAGGTCGAGATTCGCCAGGCGGTCTTCTGCACCTCGGTGGAGGGGTTTGGTGTCTATGAGCCGTGCGGTAGCAGCGACTTCGTCGCCGGCCATGAATTGCTGGTCTACGTCGAACTCGGGAATCTGCTGAGCCTGATGGAGGATGATGGGCAGTATCGCACCCGGCACTCGGCGGTGCTGGAACTGGCCCCGCATGGAGCCGAGGTCGATCCGGTCGCCCGGCTGGAAATCGACGAGGTGATCGACCTCTGTCGGCGGCAGCGCCGCGACTATCACCAGGCCTGGCTGTTCCCCCTCGACCGCACGCTGGCGGCTGGTCCGTACGTCTTGCGGCTGACCGTGACCGACGAGAGCAACGGCAAGCAGGCCTCGCAGACCCTCAACCTGCGCGTGCAGCCGGCTCTCCCCGACGAACGGGAGATTCTCGAGCGCAAGCCGGTGGTGCGTGAAGAACAACCCGACCCCACGCTGCCCGCTCCGCGCGATCCATTGCAGATGAAGGTGCGCGATGCGGCCAGTCGCGGGACCAGCCAAAGTCCGGCACGGGCCCCCGCGCCTCCTCGTGACCTGCCACCGAACGAACTCGACGAACTCTCCCCCGAGATGCCCTCGGACACGATGCCGAACGACGTGAAGGCGAAGGACACGACGGCCAAAGACCACGGGGCGAAGGAAGACGGTGACGAAGACAACGGGGACGAATCAGTCGAGGAGTCCACCGAAAAGTCCACCGCCGAAGTCGCAGACGAAGCGACGGAACCCGCGGCGGACGAAGAGTCTGAGGAATCGTCTGATTTGGAGATTTCCACCGACGACGACGCTCCCCCGTTGCCCCCGATGGAATGATGCCGCGTGGAATGCCTCCGCGCGCAATGCCCTCACGTGCAATCCCCCCACGTGGAAGACCTGTGGTCCGAGCGGCCACTGGTCCGGGAGACGCCTGACAACCCCCGGGCCAACGCGTGAGCCTGGCCCGGGGCTGCACTGGAGGGAAGGCGTTGTTCCCCGCGGCAAGCGGCGGGTCTGCAATTTGGGGTTCGCAATTGCCGCGGCGGGCGAATTGCGCTAACTTGGCACGACCGCTGGTTTCCGGTTCGCCCCTCTGTTCCCGCCGTTTCCATGCCGTCCGCGAACGCTTCTCCCCAGACGGGTTCTCCGCTGGTCTCTCACCGCGCGGCCCCGGCCGTCAGCCGTCGCGGGTTTGTCGCAGGCTGCTTGCTGGCGGGGTGGGCCCAGGGAATGATCACGGGAATGAGCCCGGGAATGGCCCCTGTGGCGGCCGCTCCCCCGGCGGCGGGAGGCAAGGAGAAGCTCGTGCAATTCGATGGGAACCGGGCGTATGCCCACCTGAAGGAGATCTGTGCGCTTGGCCCCCGGCCCAGTGGTTCCGACGGGATGTCGCGGCAGCAGCGACTGGTGGCCGAGCATTTTTCGAAACTGAAGGCGAAGGTCAGGTTCCAGTCGTTCGACGCCCCGCACCCGCGCACGGGAGAGCCGGTGGCGATGAACAATCTGATCGTCTCTTGGCAGCCACAGGCCCAAGAGCGCATTCTGCTCTGCTGCCATTACGACACCCGGCCCTTCCCCGACCGCGACCCCGATCCGCGCGCGGCCCGCAGCGGGGTGTTCGTGGGGGCGAATGACGGCGCGAGCGGGGTGGCGTTTCTGATGGAACTGGGACGCCACATGGGGGCCATCCAGCCCCGCTTCGGCGTCGACTTCATCTTCTTCGATGGTGAAGAACTGGTGTTCCAGCCGAACGACCCGTACTTCCTTGGTTCCGAGTTTTTCGCCAAGAGTTACCGCGACGATCCACCGAACCACATCTATCACTACGGCGTCTTGCTCGACATGATCGCCGACAAGCGGCTCAACATCTATCAAGAGGTCTACAGCGTGCAGTACGCGCGCTCGATTGTGCAGAGTGTCTGGGCCCAGGCGGCGGCCCTCGAGGTGAAGGAGTTCATCCCCAAAGTCCGGCACGAGATCCGCGACGACCATCTCGCGCTCAACCAGTTGGCCCGCATCCCCACGATCGACCTCATCGACTTCGATTACGACCCGTGGCACACCACGCAAGACATTCCCGCCAACTGCTCAGCGGCCAGTCTCGCCAAGGTGGGCAAGGTCATCCTCGCCTGGCTGCAAAACCTCCCCGATCCCCCCGCGGCCGGGGGAGACCCCGAGGCTCCCTGAGAGCCCTGCCGGGGGCGCTGACTCGCCTGCGTCTCTGCTCCCCCGCGACTTCGGAGGAGAGCGGTGTTCTGGGAGGCCTTTTCCGAAAGAGTGAATCCGGTCAGGTTCTCAAAATCGGGTTGTCTTGGTGGAAACGGGATTGGATCGATGTACTGTGGATCGAGTCGTGCGGGAAATGGGGTCGCATGACACGGTGGGTCGGAACCACTGCCCAGGCTCGTGCCCGTACGGACAATGTCGATCCATCCGACGATTTGGGTCTCCTTGGTGGCGCACCAGGCGGTGACATTCCGCGGAATCGCGGTCAGTCGTCACGGGTGGTGTCTTTCCCAGCAGGCTGGGCACGCGAGCCTGTGACGGTTCTGACAGCCACCCAATGTGGCTCGGACACGTCGGTCACCGC
>JBKCTR010000896.1:0-12712 GCA_046318755.1 Planctomycetaceae bacterium | reverse complement strand
GTTCCAGCCGGGATCGCATCCCCTTCCCATACCACTCGTTCAGGAACTGCATCGCCGCGGGTAGGGACCGGCACTCCCAGCGAAACACGGGAAGTATTTCTTCAGCAGGTACACCCTCACGGTTCACAAAATCAACAGATTCGGAACCCTCCGTCGGACCGATTGCGACTCCGTCGGGTTCTCTGGTTGCATCAGCAGACACCATCGCGTTTGTTTCAACACCTGCGCCGTGCCCGAGAGTTGGCGGTTGCGCGACGAGCTCGTCAGCACTTCATGATGCATCGGATCCATACAGTGATGTGGTGTTTACTGCTGCTTGGCCAGCCCAAGAATGACGGGATGGGAAAAATCCAAGTCTCGGTGGGAGTTGTATTCTGGCTAGATCTGATTGGGCGGGATGAGTGCGCGGTAGAATTCATTTGGCGATGACAGTGCCCCAGGGGTGTTTTGACGGCTTCACGAACATCGTGGCACGGACCGGTATCAATTCGGATGGTTGTCGGACCCTGAAACTCTTCAAAATCGACTACTCTGATCGGCCTCGGAATCCTCCGCAGGTCGAATTCGCCCAGGGAGGTCGGTGAAGAGGCGATCTGTGTGCGATGTTACACCGAGGCTGCAAACCCGTTCGTGCAGTGGTGAAGTTCGAAAGGTGTTTGTACCACATTCCTGATGCCTCTCGACTCACCGCTCAGCATGCGACGTGCTTACTGTGGTGCCGCGGGCGTCTTGGATGGCAAGGTAGTAGACGAGTGGGCGGGTGCCGGGGAGTTCAGCAGTGATGCGGTCCCCATCGCGCTGGGCTGGCAGCGATTTCCACTCGCGCTGCTGCCAGGCACCGCCATCGGTCGTGTAGTGCAGCGTCGCTTCACGCAGCTCATTGCCGCTGGTCACCGTCGTTGAGACCCGGTTCCCGTCGGTCTTTAACTCCCCCAGCCGGGGGAGACCATTTCCGTCGCGCAACTGGCTGTCGAGAAACACATCGACCTCGGGGAAGGTCCAAATGTGGCCGTGCGGCAGCCGGGGAATCACCGCGACCGTCCTCAGTCTCTCGGGGACCAACGAATACGACTTGCGATAGCTGTCGAGAGGATAGGCAAAGTCGTTCGTTCCGTTGAGGAACAGGATCGGACACGACACCCCTGCGAGGTACTGCGCGGGGTCGAAATGCTGCAGCCACCGGGCACGCTGCTCGACCGACATCGGCTGAAATCGTGGTTCACGCCAGACACTGTTTTCGGCGAGGAAGCCGCAGCCATACACCGGCACCGCCCCCTTCACTCGCGCGTCGATGCCTGCGACGATGCAGGTGAGGTAGCCCCCCCAACTGATCCCGGTCACGCCAATGCGGTCGCGATCAACCCCCGGCTGGGCCGCCAGCAGCGAGTGCCCGCGCAGTACGGCGGCAACGGCATGGTATGTCCACATGTCGCGCATTGTGATGGCGTCGAAGTCGCGGAACTTGGTGTCATCTCCCTGCTCGGGGCCGCCATCGGGCAGACGTCCGTTGGGGCCGTGTCCCGCCAGGTCCATCGCCAAGGCCGCGTAGCCCCGCTCGGCCCAGTGTTGCGCCCATTCCCGAAACGCCTTTCCTCCACCGCCATGGACCAACACCACTCCGGGAAATGGTCCATCTCCTTTGGGCCGACCGTACCAGGCGAAGACGCGGGTGGGACGGTTCTGAAACGGCTCCCCCGCGTACCAGACCGGCTGCAGCAAACCCTCGGCTTCACCGAAGGTGGCGGCGGGAGTCTGCCGGAGTTCGTCGATATTCCAGGGACCAGTGTTTCGCTCGGCCCCCAGTACGCAAACCGACAACAGCCACCCGCAAACCACACAACCGATCGCCGTGCGCCAACCAAACATCGCTTTCTCCCTGCTTTGTTTTTGAAACTGCGTCCGCTGCTTGAGAAGGTCCCCAGTGGGCAGAACAGGAAATCATCGCTCAGTTGTCGAGGGGGAGCCGTTGTAAGCAGCCGCTTATCGCGCGCGGTCGAGGAAGGCACGGTACACGTTGCGGGCCTCTTCAAACTCGGCGAGGGCCTCGGCGGAAACGACACCGCGGTTGCGTTCCAGTTCGGCCGAGACCTGTTCGACAAAGTATTCGACTTCCTCCTTGCGAGGACGGGGGAGAGCTCCCCCCACGCGAATGAACCATGGTGCGGTGTGGGCGAACCGCCGGCGTCCCTCTTCTCGTGGTTCGGCCGAGCGCACTGCAACCCAGGTCGACTCGCGCACGCTCACCTTCGGCCGCCAAGTGCCGCGCCAGGCACCTGTCGACGTTCGCTCGAGGTGTGGCACCTCGCGTGCCACCACCTCTCCGCCGACCAGGACCTCCAGGGCGCTTACCGGCTGCTCGCTGAGGGTTTCGATTTGCAACTCGTCTGCGAACGTGCTGTCGGCCGCCATTTCGAAGCGGTGGCCCGGAAGCCGGCCCGCAAGGGTGGCGAAGAGCATGGGCCCCGTGGTGACGAAACTGCGGCCAGCCTTCAATCCGTGCCACCACGTCTCGAGGTCGAAATGGTCTCCGGTATGCACATACACCCGACTATGACCCAGGGGAACCGGGTGGACCCCCGACGCGGTCCCCGCCGTGGGGGCGATTTCAAAACCGCAGTTCAACAGGGCGTACCAGTGCTTCCAGCCATGGTTCAACCAACCCCATTCGGTGAAAGTGGTGGGACTGTCTTGCTCGACCTGCAGCCACTTCGGCAGGTTCGCGGGGGCAGTGCGGAATCCGAATTGTGTCCGCCAGACACTGTTGTTCGACAGCTCGAAGAGATCGATCTTGGCGACCGGAACCAGCATCAGCGACCATGGCCAGTTGTGTTTGTCGAGGTCGAGAAGTGCTCCCTCGGCATGGGCCTGCCGGGCAATGGGACCCACCGGTGGCGCGAGCGCAGTGAAGGCAGAGCGGTGGTTCAATACAAACATCGCCCCCAATGTATGGGGCTTGCCGTTGACGTTGAAAACCTCGTACTCGGTATTTCGGGGAACAATCACATGGCTGCTGTCGATTGGGATGGGCTCGATCCCGCGATCCTCCCGAGGGCCAAACGGCGAGGGACCCTGTCGGCGCAGTGGGGACGGTAGCAGGTTGGGGGCGTCCTGCGAGGTGACGGTCCAAAAGGTAACGGGAAAAGCGACATTCAGGTCTTCCGCCAACATCACATTGGGCAGTTCGGCCAGGCGGCGATGTACGTGGGTTTCGCCCGAGTACCAACCACGGGCACCGGCATTCACCCAGCGCTGCAGCCGCCAGGTTTTGTCGAGTGATTGGTCGCCAACGGTCAGCACCTCGCGAACCGGGTGGTATTCCTTCCCACGCTCGATTTCGACCGTCACCTGACCGGGGGGCAATTTGGCCCGAAAGGCATGGGGAGAGATCGTGGTGTGCCGATCGATTGATCCCTCGAGGGGGACCCATTGTTCCTCGTATTGGAATGCCGAGCCTTCTGGACTGGCGGACTCGACGAACAGGTCGTCTCCTGTGGCCGAGCGCAGGTAGATTCGGGCGGCAAGAGGTCGCCCCGTATCGGCATCGATCACCCGTCCCGTCAACTCCCCCGCCGCAATATCCGGGGGGACGATCAGACATAACCCCAGCAGTAATACGAACCCTCCCCGAGCGAATTGTGGGGTGGGGCTCGAACGGGAGCCGAGAGAAAGAGAAGTGAGCGGCGGGAACGACAGCATGCTCAATCTGCGAAACGAAGGACCACAAGGAACATGACTCAAGCCGATTCGGCCTGCTCGACGACCGCTCGCATTTTTCGCAGGCCCGTCTGGGCCACCTGCAGCGGGTCTTGTTTCCAGTACTCGCGGTTGAACAGCTCGAGCGAGAGGAAACCCGCGAAGCCGACCGTACGCAGGGTCCGCAGCAACGGCACGAGGGGAGCGACGCCATCCCCAGGGTAGACCCGGTGCGAATCGTTGATCTGGTCGGGGCCCGGCTGAGCGGGGTAGTCGTTCAGATGAAAGACCTGCATCCCCAACTGTGAGAGGACACGGACCCCGTCAAACCCCGAGCCACCCTTGTGCAGGTGGTAAACATCGGGCAAGACGCAGGCCTGAGGATGGTTGGCCCCAATCACCACGTAGGCGGTTTCGGCGAGTTTCGAGAGGGTCTTCGAAAATCCCCACACTTCGCACTGGGGAATCACCCCCAGGTTGTCTCCTATTTCGAGCAGGGCGCGGTAGCGCTGACTGATGGTGGCGAGGTCAGGGCCTGGCTTGTCCTGTGCCCCCACGGGAGGGGCGGCGATGCGCTGGCCCCCACTCTGGGCCAACAGATCCATGTCGCGGCGGGCATTTTCGAGCCCCTGCCTGCGTGTGTCGGCATCGTCGACAATCCACTGCGCGAAACCGATGGCGCTGGGGACCACCAGCCCGGCATCCTGCAAGCGCTTCTTGAGTTCAGCCAGTGATCCCCCCTCGGCGACATATTGGTTCAGGGTATCCATCCATGGTTCGATCGCGTCGTAACCCGCCTCCCGGGCGATCTCGATCTCGCGAACAATGCCCACCTTCTGTTCGCGAATCGTGCTGGTGTTCAGACAGAAGCGGAACCGGGGGGGGGCTGGCTCGAGCTGGTTCTGGGCGGGGGCGGGTTGCGCTCCTACAGCCATGGCCGCGCCTGCCAGGGCGGTTCCCGATTGGAGAAAGCCACGACGCGTCGCAAAAACAGACATCAGCAACTCACACAAAAAAGGGGGACAGTTCGAGAGGAGTTCAGGGCCCGGCGGCGAGACGGTGGCTCAGGGATCGGATGGAATCAGCAGTTGCAGGGGAGCGGGCAGGTCCTCAACCTGCAGGGCCGGCTTGTTGCGAAACGGATTGTACAGCGGATCCCCCACCAGCGTGATGGCCCAAGACTGCAAGGGGTTGGTGAGGGCAAAGACCTCACCCAGACAGAGCTTGCCTGTCATCAGCAGGGGAAAAAACTCGGCGGGACGAGGAAAGGCGACGAGGTATGGCTCGAAGGTGGGGCCGAGGGTGACCGCGATTCCTTCGTCGAGCATGCGCTTGCACCAGACCTCGCTTTTCGGATCGCGCAGGGTCACGGCCTCGCTGCTGGCGATGTGGTAACCCACCGCCCCCCGCTTCCATTCAAAGGCGGGGATATACTTCGCCAGGGAATACCAGCCGCAGTAGAGGGCGGCGTCGGGGCAGTTTCCCGGTTGGAACAGTTCCTGCCGGTCATCGAAGGTGACGGGGAGTGCCGACTTTTCGCGCAAGAGCGTGGCGAGGTCCCGCAGCGATTGATCATAGTCGCCATACGAGGCCGGACCGGTATTGTGCTTGATCCCGCGAGCGTCGATGTAGATCTTGCCCGTCAGTCCCTCCTTTTCCACTGCCACGGCGTCGTTGACCAGGCGTTTGGCAATGTCGAGGCTGGGGCCATCCAGCCGAGAGACGATCAGCGTCGGAGGCAGGGTCTTTCCCGCGAGACCCTGGGTGTGGTTGAGCGGATTGGGGATCCAGCGCAGGAGCGGATGGTCGGCCCACAGCACCAGGGAGAGCTCGCTGTCGAAGCTGGCGGCGGTCTCATTTTTTTTCCACAAATCGCCATGTTGTGCGATCCAGTTGTAGGCCCCCAGCAAGCCGTCCATACGGATTCGTTGTGTAATGATGATTTCGTCTCGTTCGGGGCTCTCGGGCAGCATCTGCAGCGTCTGGACGGCGAGAGCCAGGCCGGCCAACTCGGCCCTCTTTCGATCGATGTCTTGCCGCAATAAACCCTCGGGTGCGACCTTCTGTTGCAACTTTTGGTCGAGGATCTGCAAGGAACCTGCCACACCGAGGGCCAGGGTATAATCACGATCAAGCCGGGCCTCGGCCCGCTTGAGCTCCATCGACCCGGGAGACCTGGCCGCGAGTTCCCGAACCTTTTTCAGCGCCTTTTGGAATGGTGCATCGAGAGTCTTCCCCAAGGCGGCGGCGTCGGCCCCCTCTGGGAAGGGATCGAGCGGCGGCGCGTCGGGGTCAAGCAGCGAATTGAAGCTCTCCACCACCTTCCGCAGCCGTCTGAGCAGTTCGGCACGGGCCACCTGCAAACCATCGCCCACGGCGATTCCACGAGAGGACTTGGCCTCGATCGCCCCGATCCGAAGCGGGACATCCCACAGGGTGACAAAACAACGGATACGCCTTTCCCGCCCGTCGGACTGCAGCCATTTGCGGACTGCAGGTCGCAGTTTGGTCTCCCAAATCTGGCGGGAGACTGCAGTAGTGTTGGCCACATCCAGCACCAGCAGGTTCTCGGCGGGAATACCGCGAGCCTGCATGTAGTGCTTGGCCAACTCGGTCGATTCCCGACCCCGGGCACTGGCAATGACCCCCACTTCTCCGGGTTGCAGCTCGGCCTGAGCGGTCGGACTGACGAAGAGGGCAAGCCAAGTGAGCCATAAGCACGCGCAAATGAGACGCGACATCGAACGAACCTCGCGGAAACGGCACGACCAGTGCGGGAGGAAGATCTTCCGCGCTTCGACTTTCCCGAGGGGGGGCGATGGCGTCAACCGAGCCCCCGGTTTTAAGGGGAATCCCCGATCTGGGAGGGAGGAGAGAATGGGGCTCGTCGACATTCATCGCGTCCAGCGTCCCAGACACCGCTCGTGCGACTCCCGATTTGGCGGCGTGAGATGGTGGAGCCAGGCTCTACTGGTTGCGTACGAATTTGTGGAACCGGTCCAGCAAGTCCTTGGTGACCGGACCAGGCTGACCGTCGCCAATCAACCGGCCATCCAGGCTGGTGGCGGGTATGACCTCGGCGGCTGTGCCGGTGAGGAAGCACTCATCGGCGACGTAGATATCATGCCGAATCAGAGTCTTCTCCCGCACCTCGTAACCGGCCTCACGGGCCAGCTTGATGACGCAATTGCGGGTGATGCCTTCGAGAATACCCGCGTCGGTCCCGGGGGTGCTGATCACACCATTCTTGACGAGGAAGATATTGTCCCCCGTGCATTCGGCGACGTGCCCAAGATGGTTCATCATCACGGCTTCGACGCAGCCCGCGTCGGCCCCTTCGATTTTGGCGAGGATGTTGTTGAGGTAGTTGAGCGACTTGATACGGGGCGAGAGGGCCTGTGGATGGTTTCGCAGCGTACTGGCAGTGATCAGCTTGAGCCCCTGTTGATACATCTCGGAGGGGTACAGCGCGATCGAATCGGCGATGATGATCACCTGCGGATTCGAGGTCTTCTTTGGGTCGAGCCCCAGCGTGCCCGCTCCCCGGGTGACCACCAGACGGATGTAGCCATCGCGAATGCCATTCGCCGCCACTGTGTCGTTCAGAGCCTGCGCCATCGCAGCGCGGGTCATGGGAATCTCCAGACGGATCGCCTCGGCACTCTCGTAAAGCCGCTCGACATGCTCGTCGATGAGGAAAACCTTGCCACTGTACACCCGGATTCCCTCGAACACGCCGTCGCCGTAGAGCAACCCGTGATCGAAGACACTGACGACGGCATCGGCTTTGTCGACAAGTTTGCCGCAGATGTAGACCTTGGTCATGGTGGAAAGATCCAGTTCGCCTCACGAACCCGGCCGGGAAATCGGAGGGAATCGGGGAGGTTGTGGGTGTGGAACAGGGGTGACAGAAGACAGCAGGGGCGACGGCGCCCACAGCAGCACGGGGAGACGTTCCGCCAAATGTGTCGGGTTTGGACCTGTCGGTACGGCTCGCATGCCGAATGGCGGTCCGCCACCGCGATACTCCATTGTGGCGACTCGGGGGGGATCGTGCGAGGTCCGGCGGAATTTCTTGGGGTGTTCCGGGGGAGAAATCCCAGGAAGCGTGGTCGAGATCAGGAGTCCGACGTGGGGACAGGGGACCCGGTCAGGCTGCCTCGCCCCACGCCTCGAGCCGGCCCTCAGCCAACCGCACGGTGCGATGAGCCCTTTGGGCGATCGCCTCGTCGTGGGTGACCATGATGATGGTCAGTTCGTTTTGGGCGTTCAAAGACGTGAGCAGTTCCATGATCTCGGCCCCCGTCTTGGCGTCGAGGTTGCCGGTGGGTTCATCGGCGAGGAGCACCTCGGGGCTTCCCATGAGGGCGCGGGCGATGGCGGCCCGCTGCATCTCGCCCCCCGAGAGTTCACTCGGTCGGTGCGTCAGGCGATGACCAAGGCCCACCTTACCCAGCAGTTCGGCCGCCTGGTCACGAAACGCACGGCGGTGCCGCCAGTAATCCCAAAGGGAATGACGGATCATCACTGGAGCCAGCACGTTTTCCAGGACGCTCAGTTCGGGCAGCAGGTGATAGACCTGGAAGATAAAGCCAAACACGCGGTTGCGCAGTTCATCGCGCGAGCGGGCGGGCAGGTCATCAATTCGATGACCGTACAGCTGCACTTCCCCCACGTCGGGAGAATCGAGCAGCCCCAACAGGTGCAGCAGTGTGCTTTTTCCCGAGCCCGACTGCCCGATAATCGACACGAATTCCCCGCGGCGAACCTGAAAGTCGACTCCCCGCAAGACGGGAATGCGGTGTTCCCCCTTGGAGTACGCCTTGGCCACGGCCAGGGAGGCGAGGTGGGTTTGGGGCATTTTGATGGTCTCGGACATGTCGATTCGTCCTGGCGCTGGCTCTGGGCAGAGAACGCTCCGCCGACGGTTGGGACCTGGTTGTGTCTCAGGAATCGCGGCTTATTCGGACCGCAGGGCCCGCACGGGGTGCAGCCCCGCAGCCCGCCGGGCAGGCAGTACGCTGGCCAGCACAGCGATGGTCACCGCCCCCACCGCCACCCAGAAGACCATCAAGGGATGGATCTTCGTGGGAATCGAGGGGAAGTAGTAGATCGTTTCGTCGAACACCTTTCGCCCGGTCACCCAGGTGAGGGTCCGCTCGATCTCATTGATGTACCGCACGAAGAGCAGTCCCACGACCACCCCCACTCCGGCTCCCACCACCCCCAACGAGACCCCGTATGACAGGAAGATGGTCATCACCCCTCGTGAACTGGCCCCCAGAGACTTGAGAATGCCGATGTCGCGGGTCTTCTCGACCACGATCATGTAGAAGATCGCCAGGATACCGAAACCGGCGACGGCGATGATCAGAAACAGCAGCACATTCAGAATCATCGACTCGACTTCGACGGCGGCCAGCAGCGGACCCTGCTTCTTTTCCCAGGTGCTGACGTGGAACTTCCCGGCGGGAAGCGCCGCCTTGAGCCGTTCGACCACACGGTCGGGATCGGCCCCTTCCTTCAGCCGGATCTGGATCCGCGTGAAGGCCTTTTCACCCGATTCGGGATCGATCATCCCCCGCATCCGCTGCAGTTCTTCGATGTTGCAGAAAACCAGGTGTGAGTCGTACTCGCTCATCCCGCTCTTGAAGGTGTCGACGATGGTCGCGTAGAAGTGGCATGGCTGCGGGGGACGGCCAGCGGTGACCGTGCTGATCTTGATGTCATCTCCCGGCTGAGCCATGGTCAGTTGGCGGGTCTTGCCCGTTTCTTTGTCGACGTAGGGGACGGAAACCAACTGGAAGCCGCTGTAGACCCGGGCCCGGTGGGGCGCGGCGGGATCCTGCGGTTCCTCCTGCGTATTTCCCGCCACGAAATCGCGGACGGCATCATCGGTTTCGGAGGTTCCTTCCGAGGCCGTCAGGCCGGTCGTCGGCTCTTCTTCCTCTTCGGGCTCGAAGACGCGGGCCCGGCTGATCCGGTCCCGCCGCTCTTCCATGTACGTGGGGTGCAGTTCCCAACCGGGGGGCTCATTCGCCGTGTACAACGGCCCCCGGACCTCGATTCCATTGTCGTCTTTGAGTGGTTTGTAGTTCTCGAGGTGCTCGGCCAAGGCCCCCACCTTCGACTTCGAAACCGGGTCGATGCCCACAATCGAGACGTTTTGGGTGATCCAGTTTCCCCCATATTTGAAGCTGATCAGGCCGAAGACCTCGACCGTGGGCGACATCGCGGCAATGTCTTCTCCCGCGGCCTGTTGGATCAACTGCATGTGGCGGTTGGGATCCCATTCGCCATCGAGACTGAAGGTCTCGACCAATACGTCGGAGAGCAGCCCGTGCAGGCGAAAACGCATCTCCGTGCTGAACCCAGCCATGACACTGTTGACCACGATCATCGTGGCCACCCCCAGCATCACGCTGATGATGCTGGCGAGAGCGATGAACCGCGTCCGCAGATAGCGGGTACACAGCAGCAGTTTGTACATGAGCCAGTCCCTTGGCAACGAAGTCAATCTCTGACGGATGCCCGGGCGTGGTGTTCCTCCACCTGTCCCGGCAACCCCTGCCCGGTGAAGTCACCCCGGGGTCGGGGAGCGAACATTAGTAAGTCTGGAGAATTCTGGGTAGCCCGGATTTCTGCCCGATTTCCCAGCCCATCACGAGGGAACGCAGCTCGGAAAACACAGATTCGTCCGCCCGTTTGATGAACAGGTGAACCTTTTCCGTCCCCGACATGACTGGCAGATCGAGTGACTCAGCCTGCACCGAGGCAATCGCGGCCCCGGCCCGATCACGGGTTACCGGCGGACGACTGGAGAGGGGGTCAGCAGCCAACCGAGCAGGTCGCGCATCTCGTCGGGAGTGATCTTCTTCTCCAGCCCCTCGGGCATCAGCGAGACGCCCGTCGAGTTCAGCTCGGCGATCGCCTCGCGGAGGATGGTCTCCTGCACGTCATTGGGACGCTTGAGGGTGAGGCTGGTGGGGGTCTCGACCGCGATCAGTCCGTTCGCCACCCGCCCATCCTGCAGCAGCACCGAGTATTCGAGGTAGGCGGGGGTCACCTCGCGGTTCGGATCGAGAATGTTGGCCAGCACCTGTTGAGGGGTGTGGTGGCGGATCGTTTCGAGGTTTGGTCCGACGGTCGCCCCCTTGCCACCCACACGGTGGCACGAAGCACATTCCCGCTCGAACACCTTGGCTCCCCGATCGGGGCTGGGGGTTCCCTGCAGAGCTGCCTGGTAACTGGCGATGACTTCGGCCCGGGGAGAAATCGTGTCGGAGGCCAATATCGCCCGCGCCCGGTCGCGGATCGCGGGGTCGGCATGTCGCAGCAACTGACCCCGCCGGTTCGGAGGAACCTGGGCCACTCCGATCTCTCCCTGCTCAAGGGCGGTGAGCAGTCGCGGGATTCGTTCGGCCCGGGCCAGCAACGCCTCGATGATCTCGCTGCGCAGGGTGGGGGTGGCTCCGGACCACCGGGCGAGCAACAACTCGGGGACCGTGGGTTCAGGAAACCCCGACAGTGCCCGCACTGCCGCCAGCTGGACGCTTCCCGGCGTGGCGGGGGCCAAGGCAACCAATAACGGCTCGCGGGCCGCCTCCCAGGTACCCAGCGACAGCAGTTGAATGGCCTGCTCGCGGGCACCCGGTGCGGCCTCCGTTGACGCGGCCAACTGGCGGGCATCGGCCAACAGCGCGGTCACGAGTGGCGTGGTGGTCGGCAAGGTGGCCGCCAGTGTCCGTTTGGTACGTTGCAGGCCCTCACCCAATCCCTGGACCAGTTCCATCTTCCAACCGCGGCTTGCGGGGGTCAGTGCTTCCTGGGTCAGCAGCGTCTGTGTGTGCCGCAGTTCCTCCTCGTCTCCGCGCGCTCCCACCGAACGGGCCAGCTGCCGCAGCCAGGGACGGGCGGGCTGGCTGACCCCCCAGTCTCCCTCGCCCAGCAACGTTTCGAGCAGCCGTCCTGCGCGATCGCGGACCGAACTCAGGACCGCCGCCCGGACAAATTCGTCACCCGCATCGTGCCGGGCGATGGAGGCGAGGGCACCAACCGCAGCCGGTTCCTCAATATTTCCCAGAGCGAAGGCAACCTGCATCCGCACTCGCGGTTCAGCATCTTCGGCCAACGCCAGAACCCGTTCTCGCAGTGGGGCTTCGCGTGCCAACCAAGGCTCGGCCAGGCGGACTGCGTGTTCGCGAAGATGGCCGTCGGCATCGCCGGTCGCCGCCAGGATGTCGGCGGAAGTCAGGGTCCCCAATCCCTGCAGCCCCCACAACGCCAGCAGCCGGCCCTGGGGCAGGGGGGAGGATGCGGCCAATGTGCGCAGCGGTCCGGTCGCCGCCTGATCCTGCCGTTCGAAGATCAGGCGAGCAGCGGTGTCGCGATGCCAGCCATTGGCATGTTCCAGCAGTGCGACCAGTTCCGCAGTGCCGAGGTGGGCCAGGGGCTTGGCGGGGGGACGGGGATTGGTTCCGGTCCGCACGATCCGCCAGATCCGTCCGCGGTCGTTGCCGCTCCGCAGATCGAGCGCCTGCTTGATGTCATCAGGAATCGACCAGGGATGTTCGATGGTCTCGCGATACATATCGACGATGTGAAGCGTGCCGTCGGGGGCGTTGGTGAAGTTCACCGGACGGAACCATGTGTCGGTCGAGCGGACGAACTCGGTTTCGACATCAATCCGTTGGGCCCTGAAGGTGACCCCGGTGGGGGTCAGTTGCTGGCGATGCACGAGATTACCCGCGACGTCGGCCAGGAAAACCTGTCCCACCTCTTCGGCGACAGCTTCCGGTTGGTTCCAGGCATCGCCCCGAAAGACCGTGACGCCACTCGCCGAGGTGAAATAGCCCCCGGGGACCAATTCGCTGCGGGGGTAGAGTTTGCCTTCCGGATCGGTGGTCCAGCGAGTGGCGCGAAACGCCCGCCAGGGCTCGGGGGGACTGCTGCGGTAGACGGGAAGAGTGTCGCCTGCTTCCGCACAGTCGAACAGGCCGCTGCGGGGAGCGACATAGGG
>JBKCTR010000895.1:0-4767 GCA_046318755.1 Planctomycetaceae bacterium | reverse complement strand
GTACTGACCCAGCAGAAATACAACGATGCCGCGGTGAAGCAGTTCTTCCGCAAGGCGGCGGCCGAAGACAAGGCGGTGATCGTCGTCTTCAACCAGGTCTTGCTGCCCGAGGATGAACAGTACTGGCCGAAGTGGCTGGAGACGTTCTCGCGTGAGACGGGGGTGCAGCCCGACCTGGTCTATATCGCCCCCAAGGACCGCCGGGCGGCCGAAGAGAACCGCCTGCCGTTTTTCGAGCGGACGTGGCCGCTGGCGGCTGACGGGAGCCCGCAGCCGGTGGCCGAGTCTGCGCCCCGCAACCTGCGGGACGATCTGGCGAACCTGAAGTTTCGCGACATCAAGCTGCGGACGCTGCGGGGTTCGTTGCGGCAGGTGGTGTCGGAGACGGACGGGGCCCCGGCGTGGCTGGCCGAAGTCCGCCGGAGGTCGGCCGGTTTCCAGGATGCGTCGACGCTGCTCTCGATGCAGCAACTGGCCCGCATCGACAACTGGCCTTCCCCCCCCACATCGTTGTTTGTGAACGAGATTCGCGAGTGGTGGCGGCTGCAACGGGAGGGGTGGACGAAGACGATTCATGATGGGTACAGCCGTCTGGGAGAGACGGTGTTGGCCCCCTTTTCCTGGGCCCGGCAGAAACTCTCGGGACCGACGGTCAACCCGGCCGAGGGGTATGTCGCTCAAGAGCGGCAGTTGATGCTGCAGACCATCGAAGAGCTGTATGCCGAGTTGACCCGGCTGAGCCAGTTGGGGAACGAACTGCTGCGTCCCCGGCTCGAGAAACTGCTGTCGGGGACGTCGCGCAGCGATGTGCTGGAGCAGTTGTCGCGCGAGCAGGGGAGCCTGAATGTGACGCGTGAGCTGCACGAGGTGGTCTCGCAGCAGATGACGCGGTTTCGGGAGGAAAGTCCTGGCTCATTTGGGCTGCTCAAGAAACTCGACACAGCCGCCGCTGTGGCGCGACCCGTGACGTCGGTGGCCCTGTTCGCCGCCGCCGCGGGGCCGGCAGGCCATGCGCTGGCCCCGTTTGTCTCCGAAGCGGTGGCGCAGTCGCTGCTGGGGCACCTCGTGGGAGATGTCGCCGGGGGAGCGGGGGCGTGGGGGGGGGGGGAGACCGCCAGCACGGGGACCGCCAGTGGGCTGCGGGTGCTGGAGGCGCGGTTCCGGCAGTTGCAGACGGCGTTCACGAGCCGGCGGGTGGCGTGGTTCGGCGACTTTTTGCGACGGCATGTGCTGGGAGATCTGCATGCCGAGTTGGAGGCCGCGCTGCAGGTGCCCCAGTCCCCGGCGGCCCGCGATGTCGAGCAGGTGTGTCGCCAAGTGGAGGCGTTGATCGCCGCCGGCGGTTCGTCTTAGGGGGCGCGCCAAAATAATTCACATCGTTGCGCATCGTATCACGACAATCATCGATCCAGTGATTCGGCCGCGATTTCGAACATTTCGCACCGGAATCCACCTCACCCTCCCGAATACTTCCCCGTAGGGGAAGGTTTGGTGTGGGTGTGGTGGTTGGTGGGGCCAACAGGAAGAACCCGAAACGGATTCACGGAATCGATCGTTTTCATGATGCGATGTTCAATGATGTGATTTATTCTGGCGAGCCCTCTGAGGGGACGGCGGCGGAACCACTGTTTCGGGACATCCATTGGCCGGGTCGCTGATTCTTCCGGTCTGACAATTCCTGCCGATTTGGCACTGTCTTTCCCGCGCCAGATTTCCAACAATAGCATCAGGAAATCGCGGCTCCCCCCGAGGGGCGTGGGCGGTTGGTTGCGGTCACAGTGGTGCGTTTCGACAGGTGTGATGATGCGTGGGATTTCTCCCGGAAAATGGCTGCCCGGTACGATGCTGCCTGGAAAAACGCTGTTGGTCGCCGGCCTGTCGGTGGGGCTGGGATGGGGGGCGGCCCGCACCCTGTATTCGCAGAATGCGGAGCCGGCGGCGCCCGCGGCCGCCGCAGCAGCAGCCCCCGAGGCTGCCGAAGCCCCCGCCGCCGAGGATCCCCTGGGAGACCTCGCCTGGCTGACGGGTGACTGGGTGGAAGAGGGGGACAATCCCGGGGTGGAATTCCACTCGCGATGGACCGGGACAGGGGCCTTTCTCGTGCGGGCGTTCCGCGTGGCAATGGACGAAGAGTCGACCCTGCCCGGATTGCAGGTGATTGGCTGGGATCCCTCGGCGAAGCAGGTGCGTTCGTGGACGTTCGACGGCACCGGCGGTTTCGGTGAAGAGTCCTGGTCGCGTCAGGATGACGTCTGGACGATTCGCTCGAAGTACACCCTGCCCGATGGGTCAAAGGCGGGCTCGATCAACGTGCTCACCAAGCTTGACGACGATGCCTTCACCTGGAAGTCGGTCAATCGCGAGATGAATGGCGAGCTGCAGCCCGACATCGATGAGTTCACCGTGGTGCGCGCGGCGGCTGCGGTTGCGGCTCCCGCCGGGGTGCCTGTCCCGGCCGCGCCGGCACCCGCGGGGGCCCGTCCGGCAGTCCCGGCACCGGTCCCCGGCCGTGCTCCCCAGCCCGCCGCCCCCACGCAGCCCGCCCTGCCTGTCCGGCCGGGAACTGTTGTCCCTCCGAGACAACCGGCCGCTCCCGCAGTGCCTCGGGCCCCGGCGGCTCCGGCGGTTCCCGGAGTGCCTCGCCCGGCGGTCCCGCAGCCCGGCGTGCCCCGATAACGGCTGACGAATTCACACAGTCTGGTCCGCACGGCTGATGAGCCTTGGCGTGATTCGCCACCGCGGCCGCTCCCCAACCGATTCATCCCTTCGTGAAATCCCACATCATGCAGCGTCTGTTTTCCATGGGAACCCTGGTGCTCATCGGGGCCTTGTCTCTCGTTCCAGTGTTCGATGCCTTCGCCCAACGGGGTGGGGGGCGGGGAGGGGGTGGAGGCCGTCCTGGAGGAGGGGGCGGTGGCCCCTCGGCCGGACACAGGGGAGGGGGTCCGCAACCCACAGCGAACCGCGGACCGGCAATGGTCAATCCGCAACAAAACAAGGGTGGGGCGGGCATCAATCGCCCCGGCCCCAATGCGGGGGGAAATCCCGGTGCCGGGGCCCGGCCCGCAACCCCCAACGCGGGTCCGCAGCGGCCTGGGCAGGGAGGGGTCGGGGGGCAGCCCGGAGCGGTTCGTCCAGGCAACACCCCCAACACCCCTGGCCGTCCCAACCTGGGTGGCCCTCAGCAGGCGGGTCAGGCCCGGCCTGGCAATGGCATTGGCAAGCAGCCCTCCAATTCGATGAATGATTTCTTCGGCGGGAATGCCGGGCAACCGGGTGGCGCCAGCAAGCGTCCGGGTTTGGCCAACAACCAGGGAGGTGGTCGGCTGCCCGGAGTCGGTCAGGGTGCGGACAACCGCCCCGGACTTGGCCAAGACAACCGTCCTGGCATCGGCAACAACAACCGTCCCGGTCTGGGGAACGACAACAAAACCAACATCGGCGACCGCAAAACGAACATTGGCGACCGGAATACCAATATCGGTGACCGCAATACCAACATCGGCGATCGTAAGACCAACATTGGTGACCGCAACAACACCAACGTCAACGTCGGTGACCGGACCAACAAGGGGGGAAACACGGTCATCAATACGGGCGACATCAACGTCGGCAACCGGACCAACTACAACGACAATCGCCAGCAATGGGTCGACAACCGGCACAACAACGGCAACGTCGTGCGGAACAATGCCGGCAACCGGTACTGGAACGGATACAACAACCCCAACTGGCACGCAGGCGGCGGCTACGCCTACTGGGGAGGGTGGGGAGCGCCGGGCTACGGCTGGCAGGCGGCCACCTGGGCCACCATGGGGGCGTTCGTGGGTGCGTCACTGGCGAACAATACCCAGCCGGTCTATTACGCCTATGGCACCGGCGGCAACGTCTACTACGAGAACAACACGGTGTACGTGAATGGGCAGGCCTCGGGGACTCCGGCCGAGTACACCCAGCAGGCCCAGGCGATGGTGCAGGCGGCTCCCCCGGCTGACCAGCCCCAGGAATGGATGCCTCTGGGGGTCTTCGCTCTCAGCCGCGAGGGAATCAGCGACACCCAGGCCGTCATCGAGCTGGCGGTGAGCAAGACCGGCGTGATCGCGGGGACCTACCACAACGAGGCGAGCGGGATCTCGCGTCCCGTCAAGGGAACCGCCAACCTCGAAACCCAACGGGCGGCGATTGGATTTGCCGATGGCAAGAACGCCGACCTGGTCCTCGACACCGGGCTCTACAACCTCACGCAAGAGGAGGCTCCCGGACTGATGCACTTTGGCTCGAACCAGAGCGAACCGGTCCTGCTGGTCCGGCTGCAACAGCCTGGCGCCCCCCAGTAAAGAGACGTTCTCTGGGGGGCGGGTCAAAATCAACGGACTGGATTTGTGCCAGTGCCGCTCGATTGACCGATGGATCAAGTCATCGGTAGCTCGAGTGATTGAGTCGCGGCCCCCCAAAAGCTCCGTCAATGACAACGGACGTTTCGCCATTCTTACAGTCACAAGCTGGATCCCGGCCATGTCCTGTAGGGACATTCTTTCATAGCCCAGGGTTCGCCGCGCAGCGGCTACCCTGGGTTGGGGGGCCAGGCTCAATTCATCCCTGAAGTGGATGGCTTCCAGCGTGCCGTCGGGGAGAGCCGTGGGCCGAATTCGCCCAATGAATCCAGTGCGGAAAGCGACATACAAGCCGATTTCCGCAATCTCTGAGGGAAGCGAACCCCTTCAGGGTTCAGGCAATAAATGGATGTCCCTTACCCAGGGTAGCCGC
>JBKCTR010000894.1:0-7530 GCA_046318755.1 Planctomycetaceae bacterium | reverse complement strand
ACCCAACAGGGTGTCGTTTCCAATTCCCTGGCTCTGATAGTCCCAATCTCCCCGCAGATCATCGTTGCCGCCATTCCCTTCGATCCAGTCGTCTCCGGACCAGCCAGCAACGAGATCATTTCCACTCCCCGAGATCAGCGTGTCGTTCCCCTCATTACCGTACATCGACAATCCAAACGACAACGCTGACGCATCGATAAAATCATCCCCCTCTCCCCCGGAAATCGAAAGCGAGCCCACTCCCGAAGCCGCGAGTGACTGCTCGCCGGCCGTGGCCGAGTCGAGGTCCACCTCGCTGACGAGGTTTCCGCCGAGGGCGAGATTGTGGGTCAGCAGGCCGGTCGCGCCGACGGTCAGCGTCAGCGAGTCGTTGGCGCTGTTGCCTGCGAAGTTGACGGAGGACCCCGAGAGCGAGACGGTCATCGACAGCAACTGCCGACTTTCGAGGACCTGGGCCGCGCCCGAAGGCCGATACCCCTTCGTCGATCGTGCCAACGGCCGACGCACCACGCGCAGATTGCTCAACGACTTCACAAACCGCTGCCACAAGCCCGTCGTCAGCATCGCGAATTTTCCCGCTCAAATGATGTGTGTCGTGTCGGAAGATTGCCGTGCGATCGCCATTGCCCTGAAGGCCCGGCCATCGAGAAAGTCTGGTTCCGCCCTTGATGGCCCGGTGGTATCCACAGAGCCGAGGCACAGCGCAGACTCTCCTATTTCGGTAATCACGAACGGGGATCGGTTTTTCTCACAAAAGACCACTTTCCGAGTCCGATCGCCAAAAAAAACTTGCTTCGTTCGCTGCACGGCCGTCGTCAATCGGGTTTTCCGGAAAGCACGAGCGTCCTCAATCTTGACAAACACCACGAAGTTGGGCGTGAACGAATTCAATCCCCGAGCGTGAAGTGGCGGTCTTTCAGGCGTCCGCAAAGCTATTCCCGAAAAGAGGTTGTGGCGTCTGCGGGGATTGACGTTTGGGTCGCGGCTTTTGCAGGATGCCTGGAAACCAATTCAGTCGTGCGATGACGCTTGACCGAGGTTCTTTCCCGGTGCGGACACCCACCCCACAGCGCACCAAGGGGGGCTCACCCCCTCGTTGGACAAGCAGGACTCCGGTACCCGACACCACCGATCGACGGTTGCGGGCCCCGTCCGAAGTCTACGGGGTGGTTTGCATCATTCCCCCTGTTGTCTTATCAATAGGTGCACAGGGGTTCCTCCACGGTGCTTGCCAAAAGCGGTCGTAATTTTACGGACAACACGGTTGTGGACAGTTCTTCGAGATCCGAGTTGACTGGAACGATCACCCGGTTGGTGCGTCGTTTACCCGAGCGGGATGCCGATGTCGCCCAGGCTTTGTTCGCCTTTCTGATGGCGCGGCTGGAGCGCGTGGCACGTGCGCGTCTCGCCAACATGCAACGACGGATTCACGATGAAGACGACTTGTTGGCCGAGGTCATCGGCGAATTCCTGATTCAGGGCGAACAAGGAGAACTTCCCCCCCTGGAAAGTCGCGAAGATATGCTCAAAATGCTGTCGTACCGCCTGCAGCAGCGGGCCGCGAACATGCACCGCAACGAAACCGCAGCCATCCGTGGGGGTGGACTGGTGCAGGGTGACTCGGCGGTCAGTTTGAACGACAGTCCTGAGAAACCCAAAGGCTTTGACAGCCTCCCCGGATTCTCGCCTGCTCCCGAGGATCGCCTGCTGCGGGCGGAAGATCTGCAGGCCGTCTATCGTGAAATCGAAGCAGCGCTGGATGACCCGTCCCTTTTCCGTGTGTATCAACTTTGGGGGAATGGCCTGACCAAGGATCAAATCAGTGAGGAAATCGGTCTCGGTCAGGCCAGCGTCTATCGCAAACTGGCACTCATTTTGGAGCGTCTGCAATCGGTCTATCCCGAGGCAATCCTCCCGAAACGCCTGTAGTTGCACGCGCCGAGAAATGCGTTGTGCGGTCTTGTCCGCGCGCTCCCTCAAACGACCGGGAACAGGTCGTTAGCCACTGGCCGGTTGTCGCCGAAGCCAACCGAAGACCTGGATCATCTCGCTGCCACAAGTTCTGTGCCATCGCATTGATTCCGCGAGCAAACCATAGCGCACATCCGCACCCAACAAGTGAGTTGAATTCGGAGTTGAGCTGGGCCCGAAATCTCTGTCGGCACGCACTTTCCGGGAAGGCCGTGGACGTGGGACGCCAGGATCCGCCCGACAGGAGATGACGGAGTCGGGTTCCATCCTGTGATCCAGGCGACACCTCGAATGTCGCCCCATCTCCGGACTGAAATCGGTCGATTCCCGTCCGCCTTGCTTGTCAATGGTTGTTCCCGAAGCAACAATCGCCTGTTGAGAGCTTCCATCCGCATCTGTTGAAGCAGGCGGGACATCGAAAGGCCTCAAAAGTGGTCCTGTGATTCAAGACAGGCTCAGACTGATGCTCAGCAATACGACGTGGGAACGGAAGAAAGCGGCTGAAAAGATCTTTGATTCCTTTGAAACCGCCTGGCGTCAAGGATCTGTACCTCAACTGCGCGACTGGCTGCGCGCGAATCCGGATCTCTACCACTTGCTCGGCCCGCAACTTCTGGAGATCGATACTCGTTACCGCCGCCAACGCGGCGAAAGCCCTTGTCCCGCCGACTACTCCGACCTGCCGCCGGAATGGTTTGAGCCGGGGATTCGCCCGGAGGACAAACACGCCGGGGAAACCGTTTGGAGTGGGAGCGCTCCCACCCATCGCCTGCGAAAGACTGATCCGACGCTGCCTCGGGAAATCGGGGGGTTCGAGATCCTTGACCGGCTCGGTCACGGACGATTTGGCGAGGTCTTTCTGGCGTGTGATTCGTCACTCGATCGCCTGGTGGCGATCAAGGTTCCCCGCGACCGGGAACGACAGAGACTGGACACCGACTGGATCCGAGAAGCCCGCATCGTGGCGCAGCTCGATCATCCGCACATTGTGCCGGTCTACCATGTCGGCACGAGTTCCATGTTTCCGATCTTTATCGTTTCGAAGTACATTGACGGCTGCAATCTGGCGGAGCGGATTCGACAAGCTCCCCCCACCCTGGCGCAGTCGGTCGATTTGATCATCGATGTGGCCGAAGCGTTGGACTATGTCCACCACACTGAGGCGGGGATCATTCACCGCGACATCAAGCCCGGCAACCTGCTGCTGGATTCGAGTGACAGGATCTATGTCGCCGATTTCGGGCTTGCCGAGCGGGAGACAGATCTTCGGCATAACCGCAACGTGGAAGGGACCTACTCTTACATGAGCCCCGAACAGGCCCGTGGAGAGGGGCATCGGGTCGATGGCCGATCCGACCTATTTTCACTGGGGATCATTCTCTACGAATTGCTCGCCGGGCAAAGGCCCTTTACTGGCCCAGGCACTGCCGAGGTTCTGGAGCAGATCAAGCATGCCGAGGCACCACCGCTGCGCACTGGGAACCGGCTGATTCCGGTGGAACTGGAACGGATCTGCCTGAAAGCCCTGGCCAAACGTTCGGTCGAGCGTTACGACACCGTCGGCGAGTTTGCCGCCGATCTGCGGCAATTGCGCGATTCGGGTGGCCTGCAGCCGTCCGTGCGCCAGAAGCAGGCTGTTGATGTGTCGGTCGTGGAGGCCTCTTGTCTGGCCGGCGCGTCGACCGCCGATGCAGGGACGACTGCTGGCGCGTCGTCGGCTTCCGCGACAGTGGAGCCGCTTGCCCTGGGGACCAAGGGGCTACGGGCGTTTGATGCGGAGGATGCCGAGCTGTTTCTTGAGCTCTTGCCGGGGCAGCGGGACCGGGAGGGGCTTCCTGAGAGCATCCGTTTCTGGAAACTGCGGATTGAACAGACCGATCCGTTGCGCACGTTTTCGGTGGGGCTTCTGACAGGATCGTCTGGCTGCGGCAAATCGTCCCTGGTCAAGGCAGGACTGCTCCCCCGGATTTCCGACCAGGTGATCACCATTTACCTCGAAGCGTCGGCCGATCTGACCGAATCGGACCTGCTGCAACGGCTGCGCCACCGGATTCCCCGCCTGAAAGAGGACCGCGACCTGGGGAGTTGCCTGACCGCTGTACGCCGGCAATCGGCCGGACTCGGGCGCAGAAAGCTGCTCTTGGTCATCGACCAGTTCGAGCAGTGGCTGCAAGCCCATCAGTGGGAGCCGAATTCGGCTTTGGCCGAGGCCCTGCGGCAATGCGATGGGCAACATCTGCAATGCCTGTTGATGGTGCGGGACGACTATGCGATGGGGGTCTTCCGGTTCCTTCGACAATTGGAAATTCCACTCGTTCAAGGCCACAACAGTGCGGTGGTGGATCGTTTCGATCTGCCACACGCCGCCCGCGTCCTGACCTCATTCGGGCGGGCGATGGGGAAGCTGTCGACGACCGCGGTTCCACTGGAGCCAGGGCAACAGAGATTCATCGATCAGGCGATCGACAGCCTGGCGGAGCAGAATCAGGTGGTGCCAGTCCGGCTTGCCCTGTTTGCGGAAATGTTCCGTAATCGGCCTTGGACCACGGAGTCGCTGATCTCGGTGGGAGGAGCTGAGGGGGTGGGAAGGGTGTTTCTCGAAGAGACTTTCGGTTCCGATTCGGCACCTCCGCAATACCGGGTGCATGCGCGAGGGGCGCAGCGTGTCTTGGCCGCACTGTTGCCAGAGGCCGGAAGCGACATCAAGGGGCACTGGCGAAAGAAACAGGAACTCCAACATGCCGCGGGATATCTTCATCCACAGAAAGACTTCGAGTCATTGTTGAGGATTCTCGATCAGGAGTTGCGGCTGATCAGTCCGGTAGCGTCCCCGGAGGACGAAGCCGATGGATCCCGGACGGACCCGGCCGCTGCGAACCGTCCCGGCGACACAAACTATCATCTTGCGCACGACTACCTTGTTCCCAGCCTGCGGCGATGGCTGGAAGACATCTTGGGTGGTAATGCGGCCGGGCGTGCGAAGTTGTTGCTTCGGGAACGTAGCCGCTTGTGGAATGACCGTCCGGTCAACCAGCATTTGCCTTCATTTCTCGAGCATCTACGGATTCGGCGGTGGGTGACGAAGACCGAACTCAGTCATTCCGAGAAGAAGATGCTTTCTCGGGCGGCCCAGGTCCATGGATGGTGGACTGTTCTGGGGATAACGGGAATTATTCTGCTGGCGATGGGAGCGGGATGGCTCTGGCAGGACCGTCGGCAGCGAGAGGCAGTAGCTCACGTCCGAGTCCTGGAATCGGCGGTCGCCTCGGATTGGCTACAGACCTTTGCCGCTCTGCGTCGTGATGGATTAGTCCTGTTGGCCGAGAGCCCCTTGCGCGAACGACTCCAGGCCGCGCTGTCCGCGGAAGATACACGAACTGCCACAAAGTTGCGGGCGGGACTACTCGCCGTCCGGGGAGACACGGACCAGGTGCCACAATTGGCACAGGCCTTGCTGACCCTTCCAGTTGAAGAGTTCTCGGTGGTCCGAGATCTTTTGCTGGAACATGCTAATCCCCAGATCACCAACAATCTCTGGAGAGTGGTGCTGCGCGAATCGGCCGATGCGCATGAAGAAAATCCAATGGGCCAATTCCGCGCAGCAGCGGCACTGGCCGCGCTAGACCCATCCGACCCACGGTGGACCCGGGTGGCATTGGATACCATCAATTCAATGGCCTCTTTGTCACCCTCCGAACTCGTCGCGTGGAGACACCATTTTGTGCCGGTCAGTGCGGTGCTCGTTCCGGTTGCGATTGACTCCATGCTGCAATCGAAACCAGATCGATTCGACGCACTCTGTGGAGTCGCGGAACTAGACCGCGTTGCGAGTGCGGAGCACCTGGAGCGCTCTCTGAATCACCGTGAATCATCAAATCGATCGAACGAGCAATTCGAACAGCAAACTGTCGTTCTGTCCCGCGCCGCAGCCGGGTTGGTTCGCCTCGGAAGAGCAGACAAAGTCTGGCACCTGCTGGAGTTCGATCCGCAAGACGGGAATCCGGAATCACAGGATCCCACCGTGCGGACGGAGATTCTGCACGCCATGGCAGAGTATCGAGTGCCACATCGATTTCTGGTCGAACGCGTGGTGTCCGGCTTTCAGCGATCCAGCAATCTGATATCCGATGCGCGCGAGACGTCGCTTCAACGAGCCCTCTTGATGTCACTGGAAAGGTACACAGACGTTCTCTCTTCGAGAGAGAAGGCTGATCTGATTTCCAGAATGCAACTGCGACGGGAGTTCTTACAAAACCCGGATCCCGGAATCCATAGTGTCTGCGAATTGTTATTACGGCGCTGGGGTGAGATCGACTGGCTGAAAGAGTCCCAAGGTCAACTGTCGGCAACCACCCAAAAGGCCGTTCATCAAAGCGCGGGGAATCAGATCATCCCAGGGACACAACAAAGATGGTTTGTCAACTCCCAAAAACAGACCTTCGTCGTCTTTCCTCCGGGAGTATTCACCATGCATTCGAATCCATGGCAGCGCTATATGAACGGTGGAGAGCAGAGTCATCAGCGACAAATTGAGCGGTCGTTCGCAATCGCATCGACGGAAGTCACCCGAGAGCAATATGCCGCATTCGCCAAGACAACCCCGACGCAACAACACCAGATCCTGACGTCCGAACTCGACTTGCCGAAAACACACATTTCATGGGTCGACTCGGCGTTGTACTGCAATTGGTTGAGTGAACAAGAGCGCCTACAGCCTTGCTATCGAATCACATGGATCGATGGAAAGCCTAAGGTTGAGATGCAGCCGGACTTCATGGATCGCGATGGGTACCGGTTGCCAACCGAAGCCGAGTGGGAATACGCCTGCCGCGCCGGGGTTGCCGTGGAGTGGTCGCACGGCCGCATTGTATCGCGATTGGCGAACTACGCCTGGCACTATACAAACAGCGACTTTCACTTTTGGCCTGTCGCAAGACTGCTGCCCAACGAGATGGGTTTGTTTGACATGCATGGAAATGCGTGGGAGTGGTGCCAAGACCTGCATCTTCCTTTCCCCCAGGACGGGATGATTCAGAGGACACTGCTGGACAACAGCACCGATGTGGACCTCAATGGTCGACGAGTCCTGCGCGGTGGTTGTTTCGGCGTCTCAGCGTTTGACGTTCGGGCGTCGCATCGCGGCCACGAACACCCGGAAGGATCGAACGGCCTTTCATTTCGACCAACGCGAACCATTCGCTGAGTACTTGACTCGATTCCCTTTTCATCCACCACGGATCTCGACGGTGTGGGTGAGTCGAGACATACATTTTTAATTGATACGTACACAAACCAATCAGTGATCCGATCTGAGCATGTGCGTGATCAGATCAACTCACTCCAGCAAGCTTTCGAATTCTACCTCTTGTATCCGTTGAACTTTCTCCTCGCAGGCTGGAAGCCTACGCCACTTCCAGCCCCGCCTTGCGGCGTTCAATCCGGCGCAGGAAGACGTCCATGATGCGGCGGTAGAGCTCTCCCGTCAGGATCTTGTCGTCGACCCCCGCGTCGATGTTGGGGTTGTCGTTCCCCTCGATCACGTAGCAGTCGCCGTGCGAC
>JBKCTR010000893.1:0-2204 GCA_046318755.1 Planctomycetaceae bacterium | reverse complement strand
GGTTGCCACAGTCGACCGGGAGGGCCTGGTGCAACCGCTGGCCGATGGGACGACCCGGCTGATCATCCAGTCGGACGGTGCCGAGACCAGCGTGCCGATCACCGTGAAGGGGCTGACCCAACCGGCCCCCCTCTCGTTCGAGCTGGATATTGAGCCGATCCTGACCAAGGGACGCTGCAACTCAGGGGGCTGCCATGGGAAGGCCGAGGGACAGAACGGCTTCAAGCTGAGCCTGCTGGGCTTTGATGCCGAGTTCGACCACGACGCCCTCACCCGCGAAGCCCGCAACCGCCGGCTGAACACCACCGATCCCGCCCGCAGCCTGGTGGTGCGGAAAGGGGCGGCTGAAGTCCCGCACGGCGGCGGCCGCAAATTGGAAAAAGAGAGCCCCCAGTACCGTCGGCTGGTCCGCTGGATCGCCTCGGGGGCCCCGCTGCAGGTCGAAGGGGAACGGCCGGTGGTGCAGATCGAAGTCGACCCGCCCGAATTGACGCTCACTCCGGGCGAATCGCGTCAACTGCGCGTGACGGCCATCGACGCCCAGGGGGGCCGCAAGTGCGTGACGATCGAGTCGGACTTTCTCTCGAACGCCGGGCATGTGATCGAGGCCGACCCTCGGGGCATGGTGCGGGCGAGTGACATTCCGGGGGAAGCGGCCATTTTGGTGCGTTACCAGGGGCTGGTCTCGGTGTGCCGGGTTGCCTTGCCCCGTCCGAATCCGCAATTCCAACGTCCCGCCGAAAAGGGCTTCATCGACACCCTGGTCTGGAACAAGCTGCAGCGGCTGGGCATTCAACCGAGCCCGCTGGTGGATGACGCTGGCTTTTTGCGCCGGGTCACGCTCGATGTGATTGGCACGCTGCCGACGGCCGCCGAGGCGCGGACCTTTCTGCAGGATCCCGACCCCAACAAGCGGGCGAAGTGGATCGACAATCTGCTGCAGCGCCCCGAGTATGCCGACTACTGGGCGATGAAATGGACCGACCTGCTGCGGGCCGACAAAACCCGCATCACTCCCCAGGGAACGGTGGGCCTGTCGCGCTGGCTGCACCGCCAGTTTGCTGAGAATCGGCCGTATGACCAACTGGTGCGCGACGTGCTGCTGGTGCAGGGACCGGTGCAATCCGAAAGCCCTGCGGGGTTCTACAAGGCACTCGAGAAGCCCGAAGTGGCGGCCCGGTCGTTCAGCCAATTGTTTCTGGGGGTGCGGATCGAATGTGCCCAGTGCCATCATCACCCCAGCGAGAAGTGGAGCCAGGACGACTATGCGGGACTGGTCGGTTTCTTCACCGGGGTCTCGGTGAAGCCGTTGCCCGAGGGGACCGAAGCGGTTGTCTCGCGGGGTGGGGCCGATGCGCCGCATCCGCGCACGGGGCAACCGGTCGCGGCCCGTCCGTTGGGAGCCCCGGCTCCCGATCTGAAACTGGCGACCGACCGCCGCCGTCCCCTGGCCGAGTGGGCCACCGCCCCCGACAACCCGTTCCTCGCCCGGGCGATTGCGAACCGGCTGTGGGCGCATTACTTCGGGAGGGGTCTGGTCGAGCCGATTGATGATCTGCGGGCGACCAACCCCGCGACCAACGAGCCGTTGCTGGAGGCCCTGGCGCAGCACCTGCGGGAGGTGAAATACGACCTGAAGGCGTTCACCAAGACGCTGTTGAACTCGACGGTCTACCAATTGGCGTCCGAGACGAACGATACCAACGCCACCGACCGGCAGCATTTCTCGCATGCCGTCCCCAAAGCGCTCCCCGCCGAGGTGCTGCTCGATGCCGTCAGCCAGACCACGGGCATTCCCGAGAAGTTCAATGGCTGGCCCGAGGGAATCCGGGCCATCCAAGTGTGGGACAACCGCATGCCTTCGTACTTCTTCCGCATTTTTGGCCGGCCGGTGCGGGCTACCGTCTGTGAGTGCGAGCGCAGCAACGAGCCCAGCATTTCGCAGGCGCTGCACCTGATGAATTCGCCAGAGATCCACGAGAAGCTGACCCACCGACGCGGACAAGCCCGACGGTTGGCGCTGGGGCAACTGCCTCCCGACCAGGTCGCGGCGGAACTCTACCTGGCGACACTGTCGCGCCTGCCGACCGAGGCGGAACGCCCGCTGATTGACGAAACCTTCGCCGTCCATGGCAGCGACCGCCAGGCCGCGGTCGAAGACCTGCTGTGGGCCCTGCTGAACACCAAGGAATTCCTGTACAACC
>JBKCTR010000892.1:0-4793 GCA_046318755.1 Planctomycetaceae bacterium | reverse complement strand
GCCGCCATCAACCGCGAGATGGATACGCGTTACCAGGGGCTGCGGATTGTGGGTTGGTACCACACGCATCCCGACTTCGGCATCTTCCTGTCGGACTACGACGTCTTCATCCACCGGCATTTCTTCGCGGGGGCGGGGCAGATTGCCTGGGTGCTCGACCCGATCCGCAATCAGGAGGGGGTGTTCCGCTGGCGCGACAACCGGCCCACGCTGACCCCGCAATTCTGGGTGGGATCCAGCATTCGCCCGGCCCCGCCTCCTCCGGGGGCGGCTCTCGCCACGACCACTTCATCGGGGCCGCGTGCCGGGACGATCCCCACCGCGGCCCGCGGGCCACGGCTGTTGGCCGGGCTCGACTGGTCCGCCTTCTGGCAAATCGCGACCCTGCTGTTCCTGGGGAGCCTCCTGGGGCATATGTACTCCGCCTGGACCGATTCTCACCGGGAACAAAACCAGCGGGCGGCGCTGACCATTGAGTTCTTCAAAACCCGGCTACTGCGGGTGGGGCTCGAGCAGTACACCCATGCGGCTCTCGAAGACGTCAACCAACTGGCGTCGGGGCTGCAACGTCTCGAAGCGCATTCGAAAGCCCCCGCGGACACAACGGCCGAGCAAAGGGACAGCGAGTTGGCGGCCCTGCGGAAGCACCTCAACGAACTGGCGGAACGGCTGCTGGTCATCGACCGCACTTACGCCCTGTCTCCCCGCGAGCAGGAACAGCTCGCCCGGTTCTTGCTGTCCCAAACCGCAGGACGGGGACCACGCCGCCCGGCGACCGCCCCCTCCCCGACCGACGCCGGCGGCCAGACACAGGCTCCCCCGTCCGACGCCACCGGCCCCGTGGAGGCCCAGGAATCTTCCCCCCCGGCACAGACTGGCGCCCCTCCGGCTGAACCGCGAGAAACCAAATCTCCATCCTCCGCAGAAACCGGCAATTCCAAGACCGACTGACCGGCGTCCTGCCCCCGAAGTTCCACGGCAGGCATCCATCCCTGGGGCGGGGGCATCCGTCGGGCCCGACGCCGTCCCCCCAGACCATTCACCCCTCGTTCGCCAAACAGCACCGGAGACAGCATGGCTGGCTCGCCACCCCCTCTGAAGATCGACCGCGATGACCTGTTCTCGCACGAGGTCGAAGACTACCTGTCGGTGCAGCAGAACCTGCGGCAGAATCGCTCCGAGGCCGAACCGCTGGCGTGGTGGGTGCGCATTCTCTACTCGAACTGGTTTTATCTGTCACTCGCGGCCGGGGTGGGGGCGTTTCTCGCGTGGGCGGTACTGGAGCCCTTCACCTCGGATCTGGACGAAGAAGACTCGGTGGGACTGCTGCTCTTTCCCACCGTCGCGGCCGGGGTGGGGTTGTTTCTGGGGGCGGCCGAAGGACTGATGTGCCGAAACCTCGGCCGGGCGGCCTTCTCGGCCCTGGTCGGAACGGTGGTCGGATTCGTGGGCGGGTGGGTGTTGCTGATACCGGCCACCATCGCGTTTGTGGCGGGGGTGCAGTTGGCCGTCGGACTGGGCGGCGACCGGAATGTCGACGGACTGCCGGGTGGGTTTGGGATGCTGGTTTTCATCATGGCGCGGGCGACCGCCTGGGCCATCGTGGCGATTGCAGCGGGGATCGGCCAGGGGACGGCACTGTGGCAGGGCAAGGTCGTGCTCAACGGAGTTCTGGGGGCCGCCTTGGGAGGCCTGCTGGGGGGCTTGCTGTTCGACCCGCTGAATCTGCTCTTACCCGCCGTCGATGGCGAAGCGGCTCTCAGCCGGTGCGTGGGGCTGACGCTGATTGGCCTGATGGTTGGTTTGTTCGTGGGGCTGATCGAGGGCTGGACGAAGAACGCCTGGCTGCTCATGAAGCACGGTCCCCTGGCCGGGAAGCAGTTCATCCTGCATCGCGACGCGACCGTGCTGGGCCGTTCTCCTCGCTGCGAGATCTACCTCTTCAAGGACCCCGCCATCGAGCCGCGCCACGCGATCATTCACAATCGCGGGGGCCGGTTCGAGATTGAGGACTGCGAGACCCCCGACGGGACTTTTGTGAACGACCGCCGTGTGACCGGTCGCGCCTGGCTGCACTCGGGAGACGAGATTATGCTGGGCGAAACCGTGCTGGAATTCAGTTTGCGCGACACCGAGTGAGACCCTGACGCCATGTCGATCAAGTTTGACTGCCCCGCCTGTGGCAAGCGGCTGACCGCTCCGGACGGAACCACAGGCAAGAAGGCGAAATGCCCCGGGTGCCAGATGTCGGTGACTGTCCCCGAACCCCAAGGGGAGGTTCTGGAGGCGGAGGAGGTCATCGGAAAAGGCCTCGCGGAGGACGATTGGGAGGCCGCTCCAGAGGAATCGCTCCCCAGTCGACAGGATTCCGGCGACAAGATTCCCTGCCCGATGTGCGGCGAGCTGATCAACAGTGTGGCCCGCAAGTGCCGGTACTGCGGCGAGTCTCTGGTGGGGGGCCGACCTGCCAAAAAGAAGACCAAACGGGCCGCTCAGGAGTCGGATCTCGAAACCTCCGACTGGTTGTTGTGCATTCTCTGCAGCGGAATCGGCTGCATCATGGGCATTGTCTACCTCATCCAGGGGAAGCCCAAGGGGGGCAAGATGATCGGCATTTCTCTCGGCATGGTGGTGGTTTGGAACATCATCCAGGTCATCCTGTCTCTCGCACTGCAGGGTGTTTAGCGTGTCAGCCGCCAACCGGCGCGGGTCCACGTCGAAGGGTTGCCACACATGTCCGAAATCATCACCTGCGATTGCGGTGCCAAGGTGCGGCTTCCCCGGGACATGACCAGCCGGTCGTTCCGGTGTCCCGCCTGCAAACTGGCCATTCCCCTGTCGATCGACGCCCAGGCAATCCCCACCGTACGGCTGGGGGAAGCCGCCAGGGGTGTGCTTTGCCCCACGTGCCAATGCGATGTGACCGGCGACGAACCGGTGGTGGTCTGCCCGGAATGCCAACAGACCCATCATCTCGAGTGCTGGGCCGAGATTGGGGGGTGCGCCACCTATGGCTGCCGGCAGGCCCCGGCCTTGCCGAAGGCGGAAGCCACCAGCGGCTCGCGGACCACCGCCTCCGGTGGCGGTTGGGGAGATGAAAAACGCTGTCCCACCTGTGGCGAGATGATCAAGGCCTCGGCCTTGCGTTGCCGGTTCTGCCGCAGCGAGTTCGACACGGCCGATCCCCTCTCGGCCGGAGAACTGCGGCGAAGGAACCAGCAGAAGTCATCGTCCGAGCAGATGCGGTGGATCATGCCGCTGGTCTTCGCCCTCAGCATTCCCGGCTGCCTGGCCCCGCTGATGCTGATTGTCGCGGGGTGCCTGGTGGGGTTGCGGACCGCCGCCCTTCGGACCGCCGGTCCGGTCTACCTGGTGCTGGGCTACGCTGCCTTGGCGATCTCGGCGGTTTATACTTTGTTGATGCTGGGCTTCGTGGCCTATTCCCTGGTCTCGTAGGTCGAGCTACCCCCTCCTCTGCTGGTGACTGTCTGCCGTCCATGTCCTTCGAGCCCGTTCCGAACGCCGCACCACCGAGTTGCCCGCGCTGTCGGTTGAGCCTGCTCTCCGGACAAGCGACGGTGGAATGCCCCGCCTGCGGGCGCCGGCACCACGCGCATTGCTGGCAGGCCAACGCCGGCTGCAGCGCGGTCGACTGCCCCGACCACGTCGGGGGCTTCGCGCCCCCTCCCCCAGAACCGGCTCGTGAGGAGGCGTCTGCACAAACTCCCGACGACGCGTCTCCGTCCAACATGCCGCAGACTGGCGGGCTCGACTCCCTCGACGACGAAGACGTGGTGCTGACGATCTCCCCCGCGGATCTGGAACGGGCCATTCCCGAACGGACAAGACCCGCACGGGCGAATCCTGAACGGGCACGGCAGTCAGCCGCGGGACGCTCCCAGGCTGCGTCCCGTAACAACGAAGCAGTGGACTTTGCTCGGGGGGGATCCAGCGGTGCTCGGGCCGAGAAACCCCTGAACCGTCTGGCGGTCGCCTCATTTTTGACGGGATTGGGGGGAACGATTTGTGTGGGACTTGTGACGGGCGTCGTGGCCATTGTGTTGGGGGTGTTGGCGGTCGCCCGACTGCGGACCGGCCGCGAACGGGGGATTGGCTTCGCCGCCACGGGTGTGCTGCTGGGATTGTTTGACGTCGTGTTGTGGGGCGCGGCCTTGGTCTTCTGGCTCTCGCCCGGCCCAGGCGCCACCCCCGTCGATTCGAGCGATGATCTGGAAGTCGACCTGGCCGCGCTGGCCCAACTTGACCCTCCCCTGCGGCGGGCGGTGCTGGCCAACGTCTTGATCCGGGTGCGCAGCGGCGGATTGTTGGGGGGCGAAGGGATGGGCTCGGGAGTCATCCTCCAGCTCGACCCCCAGTCGGCGTGGGTCCTCACCAACCGGCATGTGGTCGACCCCGATTACTCCGACCGCACCTCCGCCAGCGCCCCGCAGGGAACCGTTCGCGGCACCATCGAGGTCAAGCTGGTGGGGCAGCCGCTGCAGCCTGGTCAGGTCATCTGGACCGCCCCCGAAGGCATCGATCGGGCGGTCATTCAAACCAATGTGGTCCCCGTTCCCGAGGCCCCGGCCCGCCCCTCCGAGGCCGACTGGAATTCTCTGGCCGAACCCCGCATTGGCGATGACGTCTTCGCTGTGGGGAACCCGCAGGGCCTGGGCTGGACCCACACCCAGGGAACCGTCTCGCAATTCCGGACGCAGCCCAAGGGAAACCGCCAAATCCGGTTGGTGCAGACCAGCACCGCCATCAATCCGGGGAACAGTGGCGGGGGACTG
>JBKCTR010000891.1:0-6875 GCA_046318755.1 Planctomycetaceae bacterium | reverse complement strand
GACCTCTGCCTGCTGCGGCAGCGGTGCGTCCAACCTTTCGTCGCCACGGCTGCGTCCCTCCTGCCCTGTTGCAACCTCAGGTTCGCCATGCCCGCCACGCGTCGTCGTTTCCTGGGTCGGGGACTGTGGGGAGCCCTGACCGCCTCTTTGGCTCCCCAGGTGCATGCGGGAACTGCCCGGGTGCCTGCGGGAAACGGTGCGGCGGGGAAGATCCGGGTTGGTCAGATTGGCACTGCCCATGCCCACGCATCGAAACTGGCAGTGTTCCGAGACTCTCCCGATTATGAAGTCGTGGGGATTGTCGAGCCCTCGCCGGAACTGCGGAGCAAGGCGACCGAGCAACGGGCCTACCAGGGGCTTCCCTGGATGACCCGAGATCAGTTGCTGGCCACTCCCGGCCTGCAGCTCGTCTTGGTGGAGACGGCGGTCCGCGACCTGCTCGACAATGCCGAAGCCTGTGTCGCAGCAGGAAAGCATGTGCATCTCGACAAGCCCGCCGGCGAGTCGCTGCCCCAGTTTCAGCGAATCCTCGAGCGAGCGGAACGCGACCACCTGCTTGTGCAGTTGGGCTACATGTATCGCTACAACCCCGGCATCCAGTTGCTGCGTGAGCTGCTTCAGGCGGGCTGGCTGGGAGAGATCTTTGAAGTGCATGCCGTGATGAGCAAGGTCGTCGACCCGCAGTCGCGACGGGGTCTGGCCGAGTATCGTGGTGGCATCTACTTCGAATTGGGTTGCCATGTGACCGACCTGGTGCTGGGAGTGCTGGGCGCCCCCGAGAAGGTCACCCCCTTTTCCCGCCAGGCGTTGGCAGGAAACGACACCCTGCTCGACAACATGCTGGCGGTGTTCGAGTATCCCCGGGCGCTCGCCACCGTGAAGTCGAGCGCGGTCGAGGTGGACGGAGGGGCGCGAAGACACCTGGTCGTCTGCGGCACCCAGGGAACCCTGCAGGTCCAGCCACTCGACAATCCCCGAGTTGAGTTGACCCTTGATCGTTCCCGCGGCAAATACGCCGCCGGCCATCAGTCGATCGAACTGCCCCGCTATACCCGATATGTCGACGACGCCGCCGACATGGCCCGGGTGATTCGCGGCGAGCAGCCCCCCCTGTTCTCCCTGGCACATGAATTGGCCGTGCAGAAGACGGTTTTGCAGGCCTGTGCCCTCCCTCTGACCTGAAGGCGACCAGTCGGTTCATGTCCTTGGTTGTGCTGCATTTGGCAGAGTCGGCCGCCCGCCCCGCGTCGCTGCGTCGCGTGGGACGACTGCTCAATGAATTGCCCGGTCTGATCCGCGAGTCGGTGCTCACTGCACTGAAACGCCGTTCGACCATGAAAGGAGGCGTTCCCGCCTGGCTGCAGGTGGCCTCCCAGCCCGGACTGACAGCCATCGAGACGGTCCAGGGTTCGCAGCAGGCCATCCGGCTGTCGCTCCCCATGCTGGGTTCGGCCGCGCCGGAAGAGTTTCACCAGCGAACGCTGTTTCCGGAACTCCGCCCCGATCCCCAAGACACGGGGCTCGATCTGCTGATTGATCTTGTCCACAGGCTGGATCAGCGTCACTCTGACCCGCGGGATGTGTCTACCAACGCTCTGCGGCGCTTCGTCCGGATTGACGCGACGTTGGGAGAAGGTTCCGAAATCCACTCGATTGAACTGCGCAGTTCCCGCCGGTCCCACCCGGCCCAGATCACCCGCGAATTGACTTCGCACAGCGCCACCTTACTGGCGGCGCGCCCCACCGAAAGTCATGTGCAGGTGGTGGGCTGGGTGGAACGGCTGGAGATCGACGAAAACCGGTTCGGCATCACAACCGAACGAGGCGAGCGGATCTGGTGCTACTGGGACAATCCTCGATTGCCGCTGATGCACTGGCTTTGGAATGCTCGTGTCCGGGTGTCTGGACAGGGGCTCTTTCGGCATGACGGCAAGTTGAAGTGGATCACCGTGTCGGATTTCGCCCCCACCCATCCCGGTGCGTACCGGATGTGGGAAGATGTGATCGATGCCAATCTGAACAATTAAGGAAGTTTCGATGTCGCCAAGAAACCATCGGGTCATTTCCATTTGCAGGTTGACTGACACACTGTTGGCCCTCGTCCTGTGGGCTGGATCGGCCGTGGTGCCGCAGTCCCTCTCCGCCGGCGAGTGGCCCCAGTTCCGCGGACCCAATGCCCGGGGAATGGCGGTCAATACCCGGTCGCTCCCCATTGAAATTGCCCCCGAGTGCCGGTCCCGGGCGTGGAAGGTGACCCTGCCCCCGGGCCACTCGTCACCGGTGGTGACCGAAGATCGGATCTTCCTGCAGGCGGTGGACAACAACCGGCTGTTGACAATCGCGCTCGACCGCGAATCGGGGCGTAAGCTCTGGGAACAACCGACCCCCTTCACGCAGTTGGAGGAAATTCACCGGATCGGCAGTCACGCCCAGTGCACGGTGGCGGTTCACGACGGACTCGTCGTCAGCTTTTTTGGCTCGGCGGGCCTGTCATGCTTTGATACCGACGGGAAACCCCAGTGGTTTTTACCCCTGGGACCATTCAAGAACACGTTCGGGGCGGGAAGTTCGCCCCTCATCGCCGATGGCAAGGTGATCTTGTCTCAAGATCACGATCTCGATTCGTTCCTGCTGGCGGTCGATCTCAAGACCGGCAAGACCGTCTGGAAGGTCGATCGGTCCGACTATCTTCGCAACTACGGCAGCCCTGTGATCTGGACGGTGGAGGGCAAACCCCAGGTGGTGGTGGCGGGGACTTTGCGAGTCACCGGTTACGATCTCGCCACAGGTGCCGAGATTTGGCGAGTCCATGGCATCGCCCGCTTCGTCTCCGCCACGCCGACGGTGGGGCCCGAGAACATCCTCTATGCCTCGGGCTTCGCGGCGGGAAATGAGGTTGGCGGCGAACGGTTCAATGTTCCCCCGTTCGATGACGTGATGAAGGAGTACGACAAAAACAACAACGGCCAGTTCGAGGAAGAGGAACTTCCCGATGGTCCGATCCTCATGCGGTTTTCGCAGGTCGATCGGGACAAGAATGAATCGCTGTCGCGAGATGAGTACGAATTGTTCCGCCGCCTGTTCGCCGTGGGTCGCAATGTCATCGTCGCGATCAAACCCGGCGGCCGGGGAGACATCACCGATTCACACGTCCTCTGGGAGCAGGCCCGATTCGTGCCGTTTTGCGCCTCCCCCCTCGCGACCGAGTCGCGGCTGTTCACGGTGCGCGACAAGGGATTGCTGACGACGCTCAAACTGGGAACGGGAGCCAAGCTGAAAGAGGGGCGTCTCGAGGCGGCAGGAGACTACTACGCATCGCCTGTGGCGGGGGACGGCAAGGTCTATTTGTGCGACGAACATGGTCGCTTGACGGTGGTCAGCGATGCCGACGACTGGCAGGTGCTGCACACCGCCGACTTCGAGGAAAATGTCTATGCAACCCCGGCTCTGGTCGACAGCCAGATCTTTCTGCGTACCGCCGGCCACCTGTACTGCTTTGGTCGTCGTCCCAAACTGGCACAACGAGCCAGTGAGCGTTCCCCTGAGATTGGTCGGATTGCTCGATGAAGCCGGTTGTCTGGCTGGTCTCGGCAGTTGGCTGTCTGGCCGCGTCGGTGTTGACGATGGCGAATGAACCGGTGGTGAATCCGCCCCCCCGCCGTCCACTGGTGATTGCGCATCGCGGGGCCAGCGGAGAGCGGCCCGAGCATACTCTGGCCGCTTATCAATTGGCCGCCGAACAGGGGGCCGACTTCATCGAGCCTGACCTGGTCATCACCAAGGACGGCGTACTGGTCGCCCGGCATGAGCCCGAAATTGGTGAAACCACCAACGTGGCAAATCATCCGGAATTCTCCTCGCGGAAGACCACCAAGACCCTCGGCGGAAAAGCGGTTGAGGGTTGGTTTGTGGAAGACTTCACCTTGGCCGAATTGAAGACGTTACGAGCTCGCGAACGGCTCCCCAGGCTGCGCCCGGAAAGCGCCCGGTTTGACGACCAATTCGAGATTCCCACGTTTCCGGAGATTCTCCGGTTACGACAGGAATTGACAAACCGCCTGGGGCGTGAAGTGGGTGTCTATCCCGAGACCAAACATCCGGCCCGATTCGCCACGCTCGGCCTGCCCTTGGAAGAACGCGTCGTCGCCGACCTGCGGATCCACGGCCTCGACACGCAGAAGGCACCCGTGTTCCTGCAATCTTTCGAGGCGGCGAGTCTGCGCACTCTGGCAAAACTTTGCGAAGTGCGGCGGATCCAATTGCTGGGTAGCCGCCCTCCGTTTCCCCTCGAGGATACGACCGCGACCGGCGATCGTCTGGGGTGGCTGACACTTCGGTACCTGCAGGAAATCCGCACGTATGCCCACGGCGTCGGCCCCGACAAAAACTTGGTGATTTCGAAGACCGGGGAAGGCCGACTGGGACCGGCCACGACGCTCGTGGCCGATGCCCACCGGGCCGGACTGTTGGTGCATCCCTACACATTTCGTGCGGAGAATGCGTTTCTCCCCCGCGAGTTTCAGCGAGGAGACCCAGCCAAGCGCGGGGAGTTGGCCGGGGTCTTGGGGGACCTCGAGGGCGAATTGCAGCGATTTCTCGATTTGGGAATCGATGGGTTTTTTATTGATCAACCGGCCGTGGGTGTGCGCATTCTCGATGGCCACCGCTAAACGGCTCAGCGCGGGAACAGCAGCTCCCATAGCGGCGGGCCGAAGAGGCAGAGCCCACTGACAATTGAGCAGAAGGTGGCGATCAGCACGGCTCCGGCCGCCATGTCCTTGGCTTGGCGGGCCAGCGGTTGAATTTCCGGAGAACAGATGTCGACTGCTGTTTCGACGGCCGAATTGAGCCCCTCAGCCACCAGCACCAACCCAATCGTCTGAATCAACATTCCCCAATGCCACGCATCGAAGCGAAACCAACAAGCCGCCGTCACAGCGCAGACCGTGACCACCAGATGAATCCGGAAGTTTCTCTGGGTGAAGTACAGGTCGAACAGGCCCTGCCAGGCACATTGCAGGCTTTTCAGGAAGGGGTGATTCTGGCGCATTCCCTGACAAGATTTCCCAGTGGGCAGTGGGGCTCGAGATCTGGAGTGAAGGGGGAAAGTGGTATCTTCGCACTCCGCATCGTAATCAGTAGACTGTGCGTCGGGGGCGTCTCCCCCTTGTCCCGTTCGGCCAATTCTCCCGTGATGGGCCGGATTTTCCGAAGATTCCTTCTGTTTGGACACCCGTCATGGTCACCGCCAGCGCCAAGGCCCACCGTTCGGTTCCCGTCCCCAAGGTCCGCCAGACCCAATTGCTGATCGATGGCAAATGGGTCGACGCCAAGGGGGGCAAGACCTTCGCCACGTACAACCCGGCCACCGAAGCCAAGATCGCGGATGTGGCCGAGGGTGACGCCGCCGATATCGACCGCGCCGTCAAGGCGGCTCGCAAGGCGTTTGAATCGGGCGACTGGCCCAAGATGGATGCCCGCGATCGGGGCCGGCTGATGCACCGCCTGGCCGACCTGATCGAACAGAACCTCGACGAATTGGCGGCCCTCGAAACCCTCGACAATGGCAAGCCCATCCGCGACGCGCGCGCCGCCGATCTGCCCCTGGTGATCGATTGCCTGCGCTACTATGCGGGCTGGGCCGACAAACTCCATGGCGACACCATTCCAATTCGGGGCAACCATTTCTGCTACACCCGTCGCGAACCGGTGGGGGTGGCGGGACAGATCATCCCGTGGAACTTCCCCCTCTTGATGGTGGCGTGGAAATGGGGCCCCGCGCTGGCCGCTGGCTGCACGCTGGTAATGAAACCGGCCGAACAGACCCCATTGACCTGTCTGCGTCTGGGGGAACTCGCCCTCGAAGCCGGTTTTCCCAAGGGAGTGATCAATATCGTGCCGGGTTACGGTCCCACCGCGGGCGCGGCACTGGTTCGGCACCCGGATGTCGACAAGATCGCCTTCACCGGGGAGTACCGCACCGCGCAGATCATCATGACCGAGGCGGCCCCCACACTGAAACGCCTGACCTTCGAGCTGGGAGGGAAAAGCCCCAACATCATCTTCGCCGACTGCGACCTCGACGCCGCCGTGGCAGGGACCGAATTCGGCCTCTTCTTCAACCAGGGGCAGTGCTGCTGTGCTGGCAGCCGGGTGTTTGTGGAAGACAAGATCCACGACGCCTTCGTCGAGAAACTGGTGAAGCGGGCCCGTGCCCGCCGGCTGGGGGACCCATTTGACACCAGTACCACCCAGGGCCCCCAGGTCGACCAGGCGCAGTTCGACAAGATTCTCAGTTATATCGACAAGGGGGTCGATGAGGGGGCCCAATGCCTGACCGGCGGCAAGCGGTGGGGCAAGAAGGGATTCTTCATCGAACCCACAGTGTTCGGTGGCGTGACCGACTCGATGTCGATTGCCCGCGAGGAGATCTTCGGCCCGGTTCTCAGCATCCTTCCCTTCCGGACGATGGACGAAGTGATCGCCAGGGCGAACCAAACCACCTACGGCCTGGCAGCCGCCGTCTGGACCCGCGATGTCGCCAAGGCACATCAAGTCGCCCACAGCGTGCGGGCCGGCACGGTCTGGATCAACTGCTACGACGTCTTCGACGCGGCGGCCCCGTTTGGCGGATTCAAGATGAGTGGCATCGGCCGGGAATTGGGCGAGGCCGGTCTGGCGAACTACACCGAACTCAAGACCGTCACCATGAAGCTCTCATGACGCCTTCCTGATTCGTTGGAGCATTGCCCTCAGGTGTTTCGCGCCGGGATCGTCACCTCGACATCCCGGCGTTTTTGCCCGGTGATGGCGGAAAGCAGGGCAACCGAAAATCAGCAGATCCGTGGCAGTGGGGCTCCCGCCGGTTCCTCGAG
>JBKCTR010000890.1:0-7812 GCA_046318755.1 Planctomycetaceae bacterium | reverse complement strand
TCGTGACTCTGACGGGTTGGTTGTTGATCTCACCATTTCTGATCCGGTTTCTCTACCACATGCTGGGAACGGTGACGGTGCGGGTCACGCGAGAGACGGTGGAGCGTTGCTGGCAGTCGTGCGGCACAGTGCTGACCGACCGGATGATGGTGGCCGACATCACCCGGGTGGGCCAGGGCCACCTGACTGTGCTGCGACGTCGGCACGTCATGGATTACCCATTCCCGGGATCGGTGAAAGATCCCGGAGATGGCTGCTGGCTGGAAGCGGGCCAGAGGAGGATGACGCTGGCCAGTGTCAGTCCGCCCGATGTGTCTCTGGAGGTGCTGGGACTGATCGTCGGACGGCTTGAGTCCTGGGGGGCGATCGAGGTGGCTTTGCTCCCGCAGGAATCGAAACCAGCCGATCCAGCCACCCCTGCCTGACGCCCATGGTGCGGCTGCGTGGAGGGTGGTCGCGGGGTCGGTGACGGATCACTGCGGGCGTCGATCGAGTTGTGGAATCTGACTTTGGATTTGAGGGGCGAGAGTCGGTCACCCCGTTCGGCTACCTGCATCCCCGCGTCCCCTGATAGACTGATCGAAGTCCTTTTTCCGGTCCGGAACTCCGACATGTCGAACTTCTTCTTCCCCGGTCACCTGGCCCTCCAGGGGCGGCGTCAGTTTCTGCAGCAGGCGGGATTGGGCTTCGGCTCGCTCGCCCTGTCGTCGCTGCTGCATGAGCAGACCAGCGCCGCCAATCCGCTCGCCGCTCATCCCCCCGAATTCACCGGGAAGGTCAAGTCGATCATCTGGCTGTTCATGACGGGCGGCCCCTCGCAGGTCGACACCTGGGACTACAAGCCCGAACTGCAGGCCCGTGATGGCCAGCCTCTTGGCGGGGCCGATCCCAAAACCGGGTTCTTCGAGACCAGCGGCAAATGCCTCAAATCGCCCTTTGTTTGGAAACAGCACGGCGATTCCGGCACGTGGGTCCCCGAGATCTTCCCGCACCTGGCGGCTCACGTGGACAAAATGACGTTTCTCCACAGCATGCACCTGCGGCAGAACAATCACGCTCCGGCGTCGATCGAACTGATGTGCGGCACCAACCGTCCCGGACTTCCCAGTCTGGGCTCGTGGCTCACCTACGGGCTGGGGACCGAAAACCAGAATCTTCCCGCCTTCGTGGTGCTGCACGACACCCGTCCCCGGGGTGACGACCAGATCTGGTCGGCGGGGTTCCTGCCGAAGACGTTTCAGGCGCTGGCCCTCTCGGCGGGCCGGAAAGAGGCGATCGACAACCTCGTCCGCGATGCGGGGCAGTCCGATCAACAACAGCGGGCGCAGTTGTAATAGCTGCGGGCTCTGAATGAAGAGCATGCCGCTTTGCGGCCGACGCAGACCGATCTCTCGTCGCGGATCTCGTCGTACGAACTCGCCTACCGGATGCAGATGGCGGCTCCCGAGGCGATCGATGTGACCCGCGAGTCGGAGGCGACCCACAAGTTGTACGGGATGGACAATCCCGAATGCGCCACGTTCTCGCGGCAATGCCTGATTGCCCGCCGTCTGGTCGAACGGGGGGTGCGATATGTGCAGATTTTCGCCGGGAAAGGGGTCGGCGGCGACGGCAGCGTGAACGATGTGCCGTGGGATTGCCACAGCGATCTGGAAACGAATCACCGCTCATGTGCGATGCACACCGACCAGCCCGCCGCCGCCTTGCTGGCCGATCTCGAGGCTCGGGGACTGCTCGAGAGCACGCTGGTGATCTGGGGGGGCGAATTTGGCCGGACGTCCGATTCGCAGGGGGCCAAGGGGCGCGATCACAAGCCGAACGGCTTCACCATCTGGCTGGCCGGGGCAGGGGTCAAGGGGGGCTTCCACTATGGAGCCACCGATGAATTCGGCTACAAGGCCGTCGTCGACAAGGTGCATGTGAACGACCTGCACGCCACGCTGTTGCATCTGGCCGGCTTCAACCACGAGAAGCTGACCTACCGGTTCAACGGCCGCGATTTCCGGTTGACCGATGTGGGGGGAACGGTGATTACCCCGATCCTGGCCTGACCGCGCAACCTCGGCTCTCTTCCTTCTGGAACACATCAGGAATTCTTATGTCGGACGTGACGATCAAGGTGCGGGAAAATGGTCCTTTGCTGGTGACCGGGCCATTCAAACTGGTCGACCACCTGGGGAACCAGTTCGACCTGAGCGGCAAGGAAAACGTCGCCCTCTGCCGGTGCGGCCAGACCGCCCGGCGTCCGTTCTGTGACGGTGCTCACAAGGGGTGCGGCTTCACGGCGAACGAGACGGCGCCTCCCGCCGCTCCGCCCCTCACATTGTGAACCGGCTGTTCGCTGTCATTCCCGCCGCGGGGTTCAGCCGGCGCATGGGGCAGCCCAAGCTGCTCTTGCCGTGGCGGGGGAGCACCGTCGTTGAGCACCTGCTGGCGGCTCTGGCTCATCCCCGCGGGGTCGCCCGCTGTGTGGTCTGCCGGAGGAGTGACAACGAACTCGCCCAGGCCGTGGAGCGGGCCGGGGGGCGGGTGATCCAACCCGCGGTCGATCCCCCCGAGATGAAAGACAGCGTCCTGGCGGCTTTGGATGAAATCGAGCGCCAGTGGCATCCCGCCCCCGACGAGGGGTGGGTGTTATGCCCGGCTGATCAACCGCTGCTTCCACGTGGTATTCTGGACCCTCTCGTGGCCGCCTGGGACGCCGGCTCGGCCGACGCGCTGATTCCCCGCCATGCCGGCCGCAATGGGCACCCGGTGCTGTTCCGCTGGGGGCTGCTGGACGAGATCCGAAACCTCCGGCCAGACGAAGGGCTGAACGCGATCGTGCGTCATCCCGCCCGGAGGGTCGAGTTTGTTGATCTGGATGCCTCCGGGATTTTGGTGGATCTCGACACTCCCGAGGATTATGCCCGCTGGCAATCCTCAGAGGCGGGGGGGGATCGTACTCCGGTGTAGGTCTGGCAGCGGGGGAGCGGGAGGGAAGAAAGCCGTCTTCTCATTTCAGGGGGAAATCGTGGGCCCCCTTGAACGGCTGAACGTGGTCGCGCTAGACTTCCAACGTCTTTTTCAGGCGGATTCTGCATGGTGCGCGACTCTCAACCCGGTGTGTCTGACAATCTTCCCGAGGAACTTCCCCCGGTGAAGCCTCCTTCGGTGGGCTTCATCGTGCAGTTGTTCGTCGTTCCCGGACTGATCGTCGGGGCGATTGTGGGAATCTGGCTGCTGTTTGGCCGCATGGCGACGGCCGAGCAAGATTGGCAGCGGTTGGTGGTCGAACTGCAGAACCCCAACGAGCACCGGCGGTGGCGGGGAGCGATGGGATTGGCCCAAATTCTGAAGGCCGACCTGGAACTGGGAGACAAGGGGCAGCACCTCTCCCAAAAGCCCGAATTCGTCGAAACGCTGTCCAAGCTGCTGGGGGCCGAACTCGACCGCAACGGGCAGCGTCCCGAGGATCTGCAATTCCTGTCATTCCTCACCCAGACCTTCAGCCTGCTGGATTCCCCCGAGGCGGCCCTGCCCGTGCTGACACAGGCCCTGGCTCCGACGGTCGATCGGGAGGTTCGCAAGAACGCCCTGCTGTCGTTGGCGGTGATGGTCGACCGCATGAAACGGCGGGGAGACTCGCTTAAGGAGGGGGAGATCGCCTCCCAGGTGCTGCCCGCCTGCCAGGATACCGACCCGCTCATCCGGTCGACGGCGGCCTACACCCTCGGTCTGCTCGAAGACCCCGCCGCCCGAGACCGGCTAAAAGCCATGCTGGACGATGGAGACCAAGGGGTGAAACTGAACGCAGCCATCGCCTTGGTTCGGCACAACGACCGTTCGGGGGTGGCTCAGTTGACCGAGGTGCTGTCGACCGCGAATGAGCCGTTTGAAGGTCGCTATTCCGACCAATTGGCTCAATTCCTCGCGGTGAAGAATTCACTGTCCGCGATGGGTCAGTTGAAGGATCTGCTGACCGACCAGGAGCGGGGCGATTTGAAAAAAGTGATCCAGCCGATCGCCGATTCTTTTCGCGAAGCAGGCATTCGCGTTCTGGCCCAATCGACGCTGCAAACGCTCGAGGCTCTGTAGGCGGTTTCGGTGGCATGCCGCAACTGGCTCAATCGGCGTGGGGATGCAGCCGCTCCCATTGTGTCTCGGCCGAGCTTTGCCGCAAGTACACCGGTGTGAGGCTGCGAGCGTCGCTGAGTTCGCCCCGCCCAAACGCGGCGATGCCCTCTTGGCCCACCCAGCGGGCGGTGGGGCTGAGCAGGGTTCCCCCGGCCTGACCCGCCAACCCGGGGACCAATGCGCGGGCCATTTCGGGGGCTGCTTCCAGCAGCTTGTCGACCGCCAGACCCCGCACGAGATCTCCAGCGTGGATCTGCGTCGCCAGTTGCTGAACCGGCAGCACGAGGGTGGGGACCAGGGTCTGGGGGACATGCGGGGTTTTCAGCGAAAAGCAGGCGGCGTAGACCGCGTCTCGCTGCGCATCGGTCACAACCCACAAACGCTCGGCGGGAGTTTCGTGTCCGGCCGCCAGCGCCTGCAGCGTATCGACCGCCACCAGCGGAATTTGCAGCGACCATGCCAGCAGCTTGGCGCAGACCACACCCACCCGCAGTCCCGTGTAGCTGCCGGGCCCCTGGCTGACCGCCACGAGGCGCAGATCGCCCGGTTTCAATTGCTGTTGCCGCAGCAGGCTGGCAACCCCGGGTAAGAGCGATTGCCCATGGGCTGTGCCGAGTTCCAGGGGTAACTCCCGGCAGAACCTCCCGTCCTGCAACAAGGCGAGGGAACCCTGGCGGGTCGAGGTTTCAATGGCGAGGGTCCAGGCGGGGGCGGTCATGAGACTCAGTCTAATCCCCCGGTCTGTGGCGTGTCAGCCGATCGCTGAATTCCCCACCGCCTGCGCAAACTTGGGCTCGGATGTGGCGGGGGGCAGCGTTCCGGGGTTGCCATCCGACGCCCGATTGCGGAAGCTGAAATGAGTGGATGTCCGATCGACGCGGCGGGGCGAAGAGCGCCCTTTCGCCAACGACTCCCACTCTCCCTCTGGACTCGGTCGCGGAACGAGAGAATCGCCCCCTCATGAATTCGAAGCGAAATCGTCGCCTGATGATGGCCCTGCTGTTCGTGGGAGGCCCGTTGGTCGGCTACCTCCTCAATGGCGACCGCGGGCTGCTGCTGGGGCTGGGCACCTGCGTCCTCGCCATCGTCTGGTACCTGCTCGACGAACGGCATCTGTTTTAGCCCGCGGGGGCTGGGGGCAGGGGAGTGGCATCCTGGGGGTGCTTTGGTGTCTCCACCGGTTCGCGCCACGCGATGCGCAGCCAGGCGGGCAACAGCAGCAACACCCCCATCAGGTTCCCCAGAATGGTCACACAGGTCAGCTCGGCAAAGCGCTGCGTGGGGACGAAGTTCGACATCCGCAGCACCCCCAGACCCGCCAGCAGCAAGAGGCTGGTCGCCACGATCGCCTTGCCCGTCCCCAGAAAGGCCCGCTGGATGGCGTCGGGAACCGCATGCCCCCGCCGCAGTTCCTCCCGGAACCGGTACAGGAAGTGGATTGTGTTGTCGTCGGCGAGGCCCAGGCAGACCGTGAAGACAATCACGTTCCCCACATTCATGTCATAACCGCGGAAGCCCATGTAGCCGAGGGTGATGGCCAGCGGAGTGAGGTTGGGCAAGGCGGCGATCAGCCCGGCCCGAATCGAGCGGAATTCCAGAGCGATCAGACTGAAGATCACCACCGAGGCGGTCACCAGCGAGAAGAACAGGTCGCGAATGAGCGTGGTGAGAGCCTGGGCGGCCACGTAGCCCTCGCCCGTCAGCGAGAACCGGATGCCGCTCGATTCCGGAAATTGCTCCGCCAGCCGGTGTTCCAAATCGCTGATCAACTGCAGGGTCTGGGCCGAGCCCAACTCGGCAATCCGCAGCCGCAAGCGTGCCTGCGATTCGTCCTCATTCAGATACTCGTAGTAGTGCAGCACCTCGGGAACCTGGATGGCGAATCCCCGGGTCCGCTGCAGCCGTTTGCGTCCTGCCTCTCCTTCGGGAACCAATTCGCGATCGCTTTCCGAGACCCGCCGCCCCGGCCAATGCGAGATGACCTCGCGGAAGATGTCGGCATACGACTGCCCCGCCAGCACTCCAGGGACCTCGCGGGCCACGCGGGTGGCCGCGACCACCTGGTGGAATACCTCGGGCTCGAGGAACTTCCCCGGCTGATCCGACCGCAGGCTCACTTCCAAGGGAATCAATCCCGAGAGGTCCCGCTCGACCAGTTTCATGGTTTCGACGGCTGGATGATCCGAGCGGAAAGTTTCCAGGGCATTGTAGGTGTTGATCCGCACCCGGCTGGCCCCGTACAGCGCGCCGCAGATCACCAGCAGTGAGGCCAGCACGGCCTGCCACGGATGATTCGCCACCGCGAGGCCCACAACGGCGGCGGCCCGGGTGACCGGCCCGGGGCGTTCCTGGTGCAGCCCCGAGTGCCGGGGCGGGGCGAAGTAGCGGAACAGCGCTCCCAGCGTCACCAGCGTGCAGAAGTACTGGAACCCAACCCCCAACGCCGCCTGCCAGCCAAACCGTTTGAGGATCAGCGACCGGGCGGTGGCCACGCTCACGAAGCCAATCGCCGTGGTCAGCGCAGCCAGCAGACAGGCGGGGGTCATGTGGGCAATGGCCCGAGACGCCGCCTCCACCCGGTTCCCCGGATGCAGGTGGTCTTCCTCGGCATAGCAGGTGACAATCTGCACCGAACTCGAGACCCCGATGATCAGCAACAACACCGGCAACACATTGCTGACCAGATTGAGCGATTCCCCAAACAGGGCGAAGCTCGCGAACGTCCACGAGAGGGCAATGCCCACCGCGATGAGGGGCAGAATCGAGCCCGAGACACAGCGGAAGAGAAACCACAGCACCACCAGGTAGGTGATGGCCGCCAGGGGAATGAGGGTCCACTGATCGAGCCGCAGATCGTTGACGATCTCGACCCGCAACACGGGCAGCCCGGTCAGCCGCGTTTCGTAGCCGGTGGGGGCGGGATGCCGGTTCAAGACGGCCTGGATTGCCGACACCGCCCGCCGCATGCCGTCGATCTCGGCACTGGGCAGATTGAGCTGGATGGGGAGGGCGGCGAGGCGCGAATCGGCGCTGAGCAGTCCTCCCTTCAGCAGGGGCATGGTTTCGAACTGGCCGCGGGCCCGCAGTGCGGCATCGTCGTCGATGGTCTCGGGCAGCAGGCGTTCGAGACGCAACCCGCGCAGCCCCGCCCGGGGGGCCTCGAGTGTCGCGAGACATTCCACACGCGCCACGTCGGGCAATTGCTGCAGGTCGACCGCAATGTCCGACTGCCACTGCAGGGCGGGGGCTTCAAGCACATCGGGTTCCTGCTCGGCCTTCAAGAGCAGCAGCACGATGAATTCATCGTGTCCGAAGGTTCGCTTGAACTCTTCGGAGTCGGCGACCAGCCGGTCATTGCCCACGTAGATCGACTGCGGCGCAAAATCGAACCGCAGCCCGGGAATGCAGGCCAAGGCCGCGACCAGCGACAGGACCAACAGTCCAATCGCCAGTCGCGGGTGGTTCAGCAGCCCCCGGGCGAATCGTTCGCAGATTCGCTCGATCAGCGAAGTGTGTGCCATACGGTTCTGGTGACCACTCCGACGACGCGGAGCGGTTGGGGCTGAACGGCCAGCACCAACGGTCGCCCGACCACGAATTCGCGATCGACTGGCTGTGGTGGAGCTGGCCATCCAGCGCCGGCTAGAGGCTCCCCTCGATCGCCAGCTTGTGGAAGGTGTGGGTGATGTTGGCCTG
>JBKCTR010000889.1:0-8954 GCA_046318755.1 Planctomycetaceae bacterium | reverse complement strand
CTGGGGGGACAGCGCGGGTTGAGGGAGCCGAGGGGGAGCGGTTTTCTGTCGATCCCCGGGCGGCCCATCATGAGCCCCGGGCGACGGCCGTGATCCAATTGTTCATGCACGGCGGCCCCAGCCATGTGGATCTGCTCGATCCCAAGCCCGAGCTGTCGCGGCTGGATGGACAGTCTCCCCCCGGGGAAGTGGCCGATGACGAAAACCGGACCACGTACCTGATGGGCAGTCCCTTCCCGTTCAGCAAGCATGGCCAGAGTGGTCTGGAATTTTCGAGTGTGATGGCGGGAGTCGCCCGGCATGCCGACGACATCGCGGTGATCCGTTCGATGTTCACCGAGCATCGCAATCATGAGCAGGCGATCTGGATGGCGAACACCGGGCTGATCGTATCGGGACGGCCCAACCTGGGCTCGTGGGTGGCCTATGGTCTGGGGAGCGAGAACCAGAATCTGCCGGCGTACGTGGCGTTGCCCGATCCCACCGGAGTGCCCACCGATGGGGCGCGGAACTGGTCCAGTGGTTGGCTTCCCCCCTTGTACCAGGGGACCTCGATTCGGTCGGAGGGGATGCCGGTCTTGCACCTGCAACCCCGACAGCCGCGGGGGCCAGGGGTCGAGGATGCGCGGCTGGGGCTGTTGCGGCGGATCAACGAGCGGCATCGCCGGCAGCGTCCGGCTGAGTTGGAACTGGACGCCCGGATGGCGAGTTTCGAGCTGGCGGCCCGCATGCAACTGGCGGCGACCGATGCGCTCGATCTGACGCAGGAGACCGCGGCTACACAGTCGCTGTATGGACTGGACAACGATGTGAGCCGCAGTTACGGAAGGCGCTGTCTGATGGCCCGCCGACTGGTGGAGCGGGGGGTGCGTTTCGTGCAGTTGTTCATGCGGGGCCAACCGTGGGACACGCACAACAACAACACTGAGGGGACGAAGTCGTGCTGCGCCCAGACCGATCAGCCGGTGGCCGGTTTGCTGACCGACCTGAAGCAGCGCGGGCTGCTGGAGTCGACGCTGGTCTTGTGGGGCGGGGAGTTTGGTCGGACACCGGCGGCCGAGCAGAGGGACGGCAAAGGAGCCCGGGGGAACGAGGGGCGCGACCATCATCCCTATGGCTTCAGCGTGTGGCTGGCAGGGGGGGGGATTCGGGGAGGGCAGGCGTATGGCGCGACGGACGACTTCGGCTACCGCGCCGTGGTGAATCGCACGTCAACAGCCGACCTGCACGCCACGATTCTGCATCAGTTGGGGCTCGATCATGAACGGTTGACGTACTCTCACAACAGCCGGCAAGAGCGACTGACCGACGTGTACAAGGCCCGCGTTCTCGATGAGCTGCTGCTGTGACTGTGGGGCGGCGAAGTCGACGGGGGCCGCGGGGGTGGCAGACGGGAGGTCTGGATGCCGCACTGTGACGCGTGCCAGATCGTGGCGGAGTCTCCCGATGGGTGGGTCCGTTTGGGGGGGCGTGGGTGGACGATCCGGCAATGGTGTCCCCCCTGTGCCCATCGCAGCCTGACCGGAGTGTGGGGCCTGGGTCTGGCCCTGTCGGGAGCGGTCTGGCTGGCGGTGGCGATTATCTGGCTCGAGGCGGGCGAGGCGTGGTGGCTGCGCGGGCTGCTGGTTTTGGGGCGTGTGTTGCCCGCGATGGTGGTGGCCGCGGTGATCCATGCCGCCGGACACCTGCTGGGGGCCTGGTTGACTGGCTGCGAAGTGCAGCGGGTTCAACTGGGGCACTGGGGAGATGTCTGGCATCGCTGGCGAAGCGGATCGCTGGTGTGTGAATTGAAGACCATTCCGCTCGGAAGCCGCTGGGACATCTTCCCCAAGGGAGATCTGGGGCTGGCGCAACGGATGTCGGTGGTCTGGCTCTCGGGGGGGCTGGCCAACCTTGTCGTCGCCATTCTGTCTGCCGCACTGGCTGTGGGGGCTGGCCACCGGGCACTGCAGAGCGTCTGGCTGACCTTGGGTGTGGTCAATGCTCTGGCCGTGGCGGGGCTGATCCCCCTGCGCTGGAAATCGGTGAGTCAGCCCCTGTGGGAGAGTGATGGCCACCGGCTGATCGAGGCGTGGCGTTGGACGACGGCAGACTGGAACCGCCAGCGGGAGAGACAGCTTTGGCTCCAGGCCGATGCCGCGCTCGAACGCCGCGATCTGCGTGATGCCGAGCGGCGCTTTCGCGAGGGGATGCAGCAGGTTCCCGGAGATCCCCGGGGGACCCGCGGCCTGGCCCTGGTGGCACTGCGGGCTGGTCGTTGGATGGAAGCGCGGGCCCTGTTGCAGGAGGCGGCGGGGCATGCCGGCGCGGAGGCGGGTCCCGGTCCCGGGACTGGCTGGTTGTTGCCGTTTGTCGATTTGCTGTTGGCACGCCCCGAGTTCAAGTCGGAGGCGGAGCGGCTGTCGGCCGCCGAGTACGCCCGGCAACCGTGGTGGCCCGAGGTGCAGGCGGTGCGCGGGGGGGCGCTGGTCTGGTCGGGCCGGATCGAGGAGGGATTGCGGCTGCTGAGTTGGGCGGAAGAGGGAACGTCTGGACGATGCCGGGCGATCCCGCTGCTGCTGCAGGCGATGGCATGTTGGTACGTGGGCGATCTGCCCGAGGCCCGACGGGCGCTCGCCCGGGCGCAGCGCTCGGATCCCGAAAACGAACTGCTTCCCCGCGTGGCTTATCAGTTGGGGGAGCCATCACCTCGTGTCGACTCCGCCCGTGTCGATTCCGCCGCTGTGGCGGCTTCCTGACAGATCGCCCTCTCCTTGATGGCCCTCGGGAGCGATCGCTGGCGGTCATGAACGCAGGGGGTCACGATTGCGAGCGGCGCGAGCGTGCTTCAACCGGGGGACAACGGACACTCCGCCCGAGGGGCGTCCATGCGACGGATCCCGCCGATTCCCAGGGGATCCGCGACTGAGTCACTGGGGGCGTCAGGCGAGGATGGGCAGCAGTTCCGAACCGGCGTGCTGGAACTCGCGGGTGATGATGGTTCCCAGCAGGGTGGTTTGGGTGCAGTCGTAGACATGCACGTCGACGAATCCGCCGATCAACCGGGGATTTCCGTCGAACACCACGATGCGGTCGCACATCGTCCGGCCGACGAGTTGGGGATGGTCGTCGCAACCCGCGGCCGGGTCCTGCAGAGCCCCTCCCACACGGGGGTCATCGAGACTCTCTTTGCGGGCCGTCTTGCTGAGTCCCTCGACGAGGATGGGGAAGTCGCGGCCGATCAACCGGGCGTTGTCTTCCTCACTGATCTGGTTCTGGAGGACCAGCATTTCGTTGTTGCGACGCCGCTTGATCTCTTCGGGGACGTCGTCTGCGAAGAGGTCGTGGGCCTTGGTGCCGGGGCGCGGGCTGTACTTGAAGATGAAGCTGTTCTTGAAGCGGCACTCGCGGAGCAGGTCCATCGATTTCTGGAACGACTCTTCGGTCTCGCCACAGAAGCCCACGATGAAATCGCTCGAGACGGCACAGGCGGGAATGGTCGCGCGGATGCGCTCCATCATCTCGCGGTACTCGCCGACCGTGTAGCCCCGCTTCATCCGCTTGAGCATCACGTCGCAGCCCGATTGGGCGGGGACATGCAGGTATTTGGAGACCCGGGGGAGATCGCGCACGGCCTGCAGCAGGTCGTCGGACATGTCGCGGGGAAAGTTCGTGACGAACTTGATCCGCTGCAGTCCTTCGATGTCGTGCAGGGCGGCCAACAGGTCGGCCAGCCGCCAACTGCGGCCGTCGGCCACGAAGCGATAGCTGTTGACCGTCTGGCCCAACAGGGTGATTTCGCGGACTCCCTCACCCGCCAGACGCCGGGCCTCGGCGAGAATATCGGCCGGTGGGCGGCTCTGCTCGGGACCACGGGTCATGGGGACCACGCAGTAGGTGCAGAACTTGTCGCACCCGATCATGATGCGGACGAACGCCTGGAAGGGGGAAGGACGCATCTCGGGATCGCGCAGGGGATCGTAGCTCTGGAAGCTGTCGGAGACCTGCTGGCGGGTGGCATCGCGCCGATCGAGGCTGACGGCGAGTTGCTGCTTCCGGGATTGGCGCGATTGGTCGATCAACTCGGGGATCTGCGCCAATTGGCCAGTGCCCACCACCAGATCGACGTGGGGCGCACGGCGGAAGATGAGTTCCTGGTCCTTCTGGGCCATGCAGCCAATGACCCCGATGACCTGGGCGGGCCGCTGTCGACGGCTGTGTTTGAGGCGCCCGAGGGCGCTGTAGATCTTGTGCTCGGCGTGTTCCCTCACCGAGCAGGTGTTGAACAGGATGGTGTCGGCCTGCTCGACGTTCGAGGTCAACTGGTAGCCCTGGTGGCGCAGGGCGGCAACGACCAGTTCGCTGTCCAGCATGTTCATCTGGCAGCCGACCGTCTCGATGTACAGCAGGTGGTTGTGCTCAGACATGGAGGGGATCACGGACGGGGCGGAACGAACAGGAGAGACTTGAGTGGACGGACATGGAGCAAAGGCCGCGTACGGGCTGCGGCCACGAACGAACCCAACAGTCCAGCGGCCGGCGGCTGTCAGTGGAGACAGTCACCGGCCGTCGAAAGTTCGTTCGGGAAACTGGGGTGCTGGACCGGGTTGGGCAACGCCAACGGCTCAGCACAGCGGGCCGGGGCACGTTGAGCCAAGCCGCTCAAACCTTGACGCGCTCGACGTATTCCCCGGTCCGGGTGTCGATCCGGACGGTTTCGCCGGTGTCGATGAAGGCGGGAACCTGCACTTCGCCTCCCGTCTCGACCGTGGCGGCCTTGGTGATGTTGCCCGAGGTGTTGCCGCGAACGGCTGGCTCGGTGTAGGTGATCTTGACGTTCACGTGCGAGGGAGGCTCGACTTCGATCACGCGGTCATTGAAGTAGGTCAGGGTGCAGATCGCCCCATCGAGCAGCCAGACATCCCGACCATCCATGAGGGCGACGGGAATGGTGTACTGCTCGAATGATTCCTGGTCCATGAAAACCAGGGTGTCCTTCTCGCGGTAGAGGAACTGTCCTTCCCCTTTGCGGACATCCGCGGACTCCAGTCCATCACCGCTCTTGAATGTGCGGTCAATGATGGTATTCTTCAAAAGGTTTCTCAGTCGGCACTTGTACAGCGCCTGTCCTTTGCCGGGCTTGACGAAGTTCACCTCGAGCATGTCGTAAGGATCATTTTCGATGATGACCTTGAGACCCTTGCGAAAGTCCCCGGCGTTGATGTTGGGCATCAGTGTGGTTCCCGCATCCGTTCCTGAAAGCACGGCAACTCTTGGGCGACTTCCATCGCCACTGTCAGGTTGCACAGTTGAAAAGTTCACGTTCACCAAGTGGTGAACAGCATTCAAACATAGCAAAGCCGCTGCGTTCGTGCCAACCCCACCTCCCACCGCTGGACAAGTCCCAGGGCCAGTCCTGGAAACGAGTTGTGACGATCGAACCGTACTGGAGTGGAGTTGGCAAAGGCAATTGTCGGCGGCGGTGCGCGACTCGGGCCAGTTGTTGAAATGGCTGGGGCTGCCGGAGTCGGTTTCCCCGGCGGCGCAGGCCGCCGCCGCCGAGTTTCCCGTGCTGGTTCCGCACAGTTTTCTGTTCCGGATGAGGCGTGGTGATCTGTCCGATCCGCTGCTGCGGCAGGTGCTGGCGCGGGACGAAGAGGGGCTGGTGCCAGAGGGATACCAGGTCGATCCTGTGGGAGACGACTTGGCCCAGCGGGCTCCCGGGCTGCTGCAGAAATACCATGGCCGGGTGTTGCTGATCACCACCGGGGCCTGTGCCGTGCACTGCCGGTATTGTTTTCGGCGACATTTTCCGTACGCCGAGGCTCCCCATCGGCCGGCCGACTGGCAGCCCGCCCTCGACCAAATCGCTGCCGATCCCACAATTCAGGAAGTGATCCTCAGCGGAGGGGACCCGCTGGTCCTGGCCGACGACCGACTCGCCTCGCTGTGGCGACGACTCGAAGCGATCCCCCATCTGAAACGGGTGCGACTGCACTCCCGTCTCCCCATCGTTTTGCCGGCCCGTGTGACCAGCGAACTGCTGACACTGCTCTCCACCTCACGGCTGCAGTCGGTTCTGGTGGTGCATGCGAATCATGCACGGGAACTGGTCGACGACTGTGCCGCGGCACTGCGGAAGCTGACCGCGACCGGCAACATTCTGCTGTTCAACCAAGCCGTGCTTCTGGCGGGGGTGAACGATTCGGTCACGGCTTTGCGCGATCTGTCTGAGAGTCTGATCGCTCTGAGGGTCGTCCCCTATTACCTGCACCAGCTCGACCGAGTGCTGGGGGGGGCCCACTTTGAGGTGCCGGTCAGTCGGGGGCTGGAGTTGATGCAGGCCCTGCGGGCGAGCCTTCCCGGCTATGCACTGCCGCGGTATGTGCAGGAAGTGGCCGGAGAGCATTCCAAACGGCCGCTGTTTGCAGTTGACGGGTTGCCATGACCCGCCGTTGGCACGCCAGAGGGATACCGAAAAAGACCAAGCCCCGGTCTGACCTTGCGGCCAGCCGGGGCTTGGAAACTTTTCAACCGAGATCCGAGAGACTTGTGGTCTCGAAGATCACATTAGTTGCAGGCCGAAGCCCGGGGAGCACAGCAGCTCGGGTCAACCGGAGCCGCACAGTGGGGACCGGCGTAGGGGCCGACCGCACCAACCGAGGGAGCACAGCCGGTCGCAGCCACAGCGGCGGGGGCACAAGCCACAGCCGAGGGAGCACAGCCGACCGCAGCGGGAGCCGCACAAGTCGCGGCGACGGCGGGGCCGCAGCCAGCGTTGCCAACTCCGTTGCCAATCACGGCGGGAGCACAGCCGATCCCGGCGGGAGCGGCGCAGCTCGCGTCAACAGCGGCGGGAGCGCAGCTGGCGATCGCGGCGGGAGCCGCACAGGTCGCGGCGGGAGCACAGGTCGAGCCGCAGCTCGATCCGCAGCCCCGGTGGCAACCACCGAGTCCACCGAGCAACCCGCAGCCGCGGTTGCAGCGGGTGCGATGGCACCGCTGCTTCACACACTTCGTGCGAGCCGGGCGGCACTTCGAACGCTGGCAGCAGCTGGGAGCCGGAGCACAGTGCGAAGGAGCCGGGGCACAGCAGCTGGGGGCGGGAGCCGCACATCCGTGGCTGGCGGAGACTTCAGCAACTCCGGCACACACGAACAGAACGGCAGCAGAGAAAGTTGTCCACTTCATGTCTGGTACTACTCCTGGAAAGGCACATCTGGAACGGAGACTGTGGCGAACCCGAGAGACACAAGCCAACCGAGCCGTAACCAACCGTTTGCAGGGCGGAGGTTTGGTTGCCAGCTTGGCGACCTGAATCTCACACCAAGTTTTTCGACCCGCGGAAGGGGGACCCATCATGCGAAAGGGGTTTGTTTTGCGGTGGACTCGGGCGCGGGTACGGTTGTGTCGACGGCTCCGCGCAACCGGGGGAGATGCAACAGTCAGAACCTGAAATCATTCGCCAGCCCGCAAGGTTTAAGGCGCGGATTGCCGCTTTGGGCCTCCGGCGCGAGGAGGCGAGTTTGACAATCGAACGCATCGCGGCCTCTGTGCTGGCGCTGGCTCTGCTGGGAGTGGCCTTTGGGCCGCTGCGCCAACTGAGGCACACCCTGCGCCCGACGGCACTGCGGATGGCCTGGCCCTGGTTTTGTCTGGCTTGGATCGCCTGGTTCGTGGCTCTGGGGCTGCGGATTGCGGCTGAACCGACCGACGGTCTGCGTCACGCCGCGTGGTATGTGGCGGCCGTGGCAACGCTGGCTCCACTGATTGCCGTGCTGGGTGGGCGGTGGCCCACGTCGCGCGTCTGGAGCCTGTTTGTGGTGCTGCCGCTGCTGTTGGTGCTGTCTTGGCCCGTCGCGGCCGTCTGTCTGGGAATGGCCCGCTGGGACCGATTCGAACTGGAGACACCCATGTTGTTGGGGGGCCTGCTCGTGTCGGTGATGGGATGGGGCAACTTTGTCGGTTCGCGTTGGACGTTCGAGGCACTGCTGGGCATGGTGGGAACCATGCTGCTCTTGTGGTCGCTGACACCGGAAATCTCCCCGTCATGGTTGCCGGCGGATCGCTGCGCCTTGCTGCTGGCCGGGGTGTTGGCGTGTGTCAGTGTCAGCATCTGGCGTCGTGCGCGGCACAGTCCGTCACGTGAACCCGCGGATGATCCGGTCTGGATGGAATTTCAAACGGTTTTTGGAATGGTGTGGAGCCGGCGGATCCAGGATCGGGTCAATGAACAGGCGCGGGCCAAAAATTGGCCGGTTCGCTTGGGGGGCCGGGGCTGGCACGACACCTCGGGGCAGCCGCTGGGGCTGGTGGCCGACAGCGGTCCAGCCGGGCAAAGTGGGGCTGGGCAAGAGATGACGACGGAGTCGGCCACCGCGGGGGAGGCCCGCGGCTTTCTGCTGTGGCTGCTGCAGAAGTTTGTCGAGCCCGAGTGGATTGCCCGCCATGACGCCCCGCAGGACTGATTGGGCGGGGTGGGGGAGTCTGTCGCGTCGTGCCCCCTCGTGAGAGAGCCGTTACGGTCGGCCGCGGCCCGCGATCTTTTTCTTAATCGGAATATTTGGTTTGGGAGATACTGGGGGGCACGCTGCGGTCAACCACCCGATGAGGCCTGGTTCGCCCACGAATTCCCAAGTCCTGCTGGTCGCGAGAGAGAGGCTCCCGTGGCCAGCATTTTTGTGGATAGGGGGTCGCAGGGAGTCTCCTGGGCCGCAGTCTTTCCCCAACCGCCACAATGCCCTTTCCCATGGCAATTCTTTGTTCAAATCTGCCGTTTCCCCACCAAGGAGTGGCTGGGGGGTTGGAAAAGCGGATCGACCAAATGGCACCGGGCCGTTCTTCGAGAGTCGAAGAAGGGCCCGGCGGGGACGTGATGTCGAGGACGCAGGCTGAGGTGATCAGCTCGCGGCCCGCGGCTCAAACAAGATCAGGGATTCGTGGCAAACCGCGAGGGTTCGACCACAAACTGCTGC
>JBKCTR010000888.1:0-10425 GCA_046318755.1 Planctomycetaceae bacterium | reverse complement strand
ATTGAGCAGGGTGTAGCTGAGGTCGGCGTCCGAGAGGTTCGCCTTCGCCAGCTTGGTCCCCATCAACTCACGGTCACGCAGATTGATCTTCCGCCAGTCGACTCCGTTGAACTCCTGGCTGGCGAGCTCCTCAACGAGATCGCGGTCGTCATCTGTGGCGTCGTTCCAGCGGGCGATTGCCTCACCCCCCGATTTGAGTGCGGCCAGAAGTTGGTCGCGGATCTCGGCGGGTTTGGGAGGCTGCACCACCGGCTTGGGGGGCGGGGGAGGCGGGGGGGAGGCGGAAACCGGCATGGGAAGCAGGTCTTCCGGAGGGGCGACCCCCAGGATGCCGCAGATCGCCTGGACGACCGCCCCCTTGGGGAGGCGGTTTCCGGACGGGCCCCGGCCCGAGCGGACCTCGACATCTTCGGCGAGGAACTCGTAGTCGCGGAACCGCCGGACGATGGACAAGAGGGGGATCCGCAGGTCAGCCGAGCGGAGCAGCTTCGAGCGAACTTCTTCCGTCACTGGATTGAGCTGGTCCCAGGCGACGCGAACGTGCGTGGGGGAGGTGGTGACGGCAATGAGAGTGCGCTGACCATTGCGGCGAAACGGCAGGGTGAACTCGACGCGGGAGATCTTGGAGGTCGCCTCGCGGAGCTCATCGAGATGGGGATTGACCTGGCTGCCGGTGTCGACGTCGGACGAGGCGAGATCGGCCGACTTGGAGATTTCGTTCTGATCGAGATCGGCCAGTTGGAAGCTGGCCCCGGCGAGACGCGCTCCCTTCCAGATCACGCCATTCAGATTGGCGCCATTGAAGTCGCAATCGCGGAGATCGCAATTGGTGAAGTCGGCCGAGTCGAGATTGGCTCCGCAGAAGACCGAGCCACGCAGGTTCGACTTGGTGAACAGCCCGCGGGTGAGGCGTGCGCCGGAGAAATCGATCCCGGCCCCTTCAACACCGGAAAAATCGGCTTCCGAAAGTTCGGCCTGCGAGAAGTCGGCGTCGGTGAGGGTGGTCTTGCGGAAAGCAACGTTCGACCCATAGGCCGAGCAGAAGTCGCTTCCGGCGAGGTCGGACGCGGTAAAGTCGGCCTGATCGATGTCGCAAGAGCTGAAGTCGCAACCGTTGGCCACCCCCTTCTTGAGGGAGCCTTCGATGAACTCACATTCCCCCGAGAAGTGGCAATTTGAAAGAGTCGCTCCATCCAGGTTCACCCCGGACATCGCCGAGAACCAAACGTTGGTGAGCTTGGCTTCGCGCAGGTCGCTGTCTGTCAGGTCGAGCGCTTCGAGGTCGACGGTGGTCGAGTCGTCGTCGAGCTCAAAGCCGCGGAGATCGATCTCGGAGAGGTCGTACGGTTCGCTGACCGGGATCTGGAGCAATTCGAGGGCGAGGGCGAGCGACTCCGGGCCTCCCTTCAGCAGGTCCAGCAGCTCTTCGGGGGTGGGGACCTGTCCTTCGAGGAACTCCGCGGAGGAGAGGATCTGGATGTCGGACCGATCTTCGGCGTTGAGATGCTCGGCTCGTTCGCGGTCTTCCTCGCACCCGGCGGCCCCGACAATGAGATAGGTGAGCTCGGGATCGACCTCTTCGAGCAGTTCTCCACCCCGGAGGCGGACCAGCTTGCTGATGAGGGCACCTGACGGACTGTTCCGACTGTTCCCCGCCAGGCAGACGGTCTGGTCGGAGAGAGTCTGTTCGAGAACAGGGGGGGCGGGTTTGGTGGGGGTCACACGCTTCTTCGCCATGGCAACTTCCAAATCGAACGGCGCTTGAATTGAACGTGACTTGTAGCCGGCCGAACAATCGCGGCACTCGATGGCGCACAAGACGGATGGGGGGTCGCTCAATCCCGACAGAGGCCACTCAGGACACTCTGAAAACTACATCCCTCGCGAGGATGGCCAGATTGTAGCAACTGCGTGTGAGGATTCGTAGTCATCCGCGGCAGAAACTCGTGGCGTTATTCATGGGCCGCGGCCGGGCAATTTGCGGGCAGGGCGATCGACAGGGGTTTTCATCAAAGGCCCAGTAGAAATCAAAAATCGGACCGTGACAACGATTTTTTGGCAGGCTGGATCTGGAGAGCCGAAACTGACCCATTCCGAGGCGTTCGTGCCCCAATCTGGACTCCGGTGAGATCGTGATTGGTTGCGGCGGCTGCGGAGGCCGAAGAGAAGGCAATTTCTGCCGGTCCGGGGATTTGGCGCGGATCTCCCGCTCCTCCGTCGCCGACTGGCCCCGTTGGGAGGCCGAACGGCGGCCGACGAACAACGGTGACTTGCTTGGTGTGTGGACGGAATGCCACTACCTCTGGCTGTCGCCAGGTCAAGATGACGACACGTGCAGGCCTCGACGATGGCCGGCCCCCGAGATGGCCCGCCCGGCTATTGCAGGCTGGAGAGGTACTCGAGCAGGTCGGCGACCTGTTCGACGGTCATCTCCTTCAGCAGCAATTCGGGCATGATTGACTTCTGGAGCGGCGTGACGCTCTCGATATCTCCCGCCGCAATGCGGTGCTCTTTGTTCTCGACGTCCCGCAGCACGATCTCTTCGGCCGTGCGACTGGCCAAGAGTCCGCTGTGTACTTTTCCCGCCTTGGTTTCGACCACATAGGTGAGGTACTTGGGCTCGATGGTTTTCGAGGGATCCAGAATGTTTTCGAGAATCTGGGCTTTCGTGTGTTTCTTGCCAATCTTGGTTAGCTCGGGGCCCAGATCGACACCCTGGTCGCCGATGCGGTGGCAATTGCGGCACTGGATGTTGGCCGACTTGTGGAACAGCTCGCGACCGCGGTCGGCGTCTCCCTTCACCTTGAGCAGTTCGTCCACCTGGACGACGTCTCCGAGGCGGCGGGTGCGTTGTTCTTCGGGGAGCAGCGATTCGTACAGATCGCGTGTGGCGGCATCGGGGTGTTGTTGGGCGGAGGCCAGGATTTCGGCCCGGGTTCCCGCCGAGACGTCGCCCGCGATGAGCGATCGATAGAGCAGGAAGGCGCGGGGAGTGGTCGACAGAAGATCGGCAATGACCTTGGGGCGCTCCGCCCGCCGGGTGGTCTTGGCCGCGGCCGCCTGTTCTTCGAGCTGTTTGCGGGCCTGGGTGACGTCGGCCTCGGTGGCGGCGGGCCGGCCAGCTTTCTCGGCGAGTTGGCGGGCGAGTTGCCGCAGACGGAACGGAAGTTCTCGCCGTTCGCGCGACGCCGCCCGGGCTTCATCGAGGCTGAGCAGTCGGTCGAGGGTCACCTGGTCGGCCGAGCGTTGCGGCAATTGACGGATCCAGTCGTGAATCAATTGGACTCCGTCGGGATCGATGGTCTGAGCACCAATGTGCGGCATGTGCCCGGGACCGAGTTTCGCCATGCGGAAGAGCAGGGTCGAACGGTACGGATCGGCAGGGGCGATGATTTGGGCCTCGGGGATGCCGAAGGTTCCCTGGGCTGGTTTCTGGGCGAGAGTGCGGGTTTCCGACAGAGGCAGGTCTTGCAGCAGGTGCACATAGGCCGAGCCGCCGCCGCCGTTGCGGTGGCAGTGGGCGCAATTCACGTGCAGATAGATTCGGGCCCGCTGGTTGAGATCCTCGGACCGGTCGTGGGGATTGACGAACCTCGGGAATTCTTCGGGATCTTTGAGGCCCGTCGGGCGGGGAGGATCCTGAGTGGGATTTGCCCCGGGGGAAACGTTCTGCAGCAGCCCCATCTGCTGCAGCAGCGTGAGTTGATTCACGCGGGTGCCGTGGTAATCGACGGTGCGATTGAGCTGCGGAAGATTGAAAGCCAGCAGGTACTCGGGCCAGGGGTTGTGGCAACGGAGGCAATCGGTGCGGGAAGGGAAACGCCAGGTCTGTTGGCGGTGTCCGCCGGGGGCCTGGGGGTCGGTGAGCTGCAGCGTGCGCGAGGACCCTTGCGGGTCAACCAGCTCGGCATCGGTCTGGTCTTCGTTCCAGGCATACGAGTAGCCGCGCCAGTCGCGGCCGTCGAAGTGCAGCAGTTGGGTTTCGATGCGGCGACGGCTGGAGGGGACCCCCGGCTCCATCTCGAGGGACAAGGTCTTGGCCACGACCGAATCGGTGGGGTAGACCGCAGTCCGGCTGAACATTGAGGCGGGAATGGGTTGCGGGGCCGAATAGAGCTGGATGGAAGCGGCACCGGGAATGGCGACAAAGCGTTCGGCCGAGGCACCGTCGGTCCAGCGGGCAGCGTTGATGACAAACGGGACCACGCCCGACTGGAGCTGGTGCTGGGGGACCGAGGCGAACAGGCCGGTCTCGGAGAGTTTGCGCGGGAAGGGGGTGTCTTGGGTCTGCTTTTCGGTGCGGGTGAGTTCGTGGATCGTGCCCGAGTCGTAGTCGAGCAGGTAGAGTTCGCCCGCGTTGTCTTCCGAGAAATCGACGACCCGGACGGACGGTTCACAGATCTCACGCTTCTGGAACGGGTTGTCTCCGGTCTGAGTGACGGCCCAGATGCGGCGCGACTCCCAGTCGCCGAAGATGTATTGTCCGGTGAGTTCCGGGTACTTAGTGCCGCGGTAGACGAAACCGCCGGTCACCGAGGCCCCTTCCGTGTGGGGGATGGCGACGGTGGGGGGGACAATCTGGGTGGGGCCCGACTGCCGTTCGGGATGGACCACCTGGGGACCTTCCTTCACACTCCAGCCGAAGTTGTCGGCCTTGTGGACCTTGTAAACCAGTTCCCAAAGTTCCCAGCCGACATCACCCACCCAGAGATCGCCCGAGCCACGATCGAAGCTCATCTTCCAGGGGTTGCGGAGTCCGTAGGCCCAGATTTCACCCCGGGCGTTGGGGAGATCGACAAACGGGTTGTCGGAAGGGATGGTGTAGGGGCGGGCACCCTCGGGCCGATCGACGTTGATTCGGAGAATCGAGGAGAGGAGATTGGAGACATCCTGACCGGCGTTGAGGGGGTCTGGGGGGAAGGCCGGGCCGCCGTCACCGCTGGAGATATAGAGGCAGCCATCGGGACCGAACTTGAGGCAGCCGCCGTTGTGTCCCCCCTGCAGCCAGGTGACCAGTAGTTCTTCACTGGTGGGGTCGGCAACGGGAGGCTCGGTCTGAGAGACCTTCAGGCGAACGACGCGGGTTCCTTCGGGGGTCTGCTCGTTCCCCTGGTTTTTGCGGCGGACCACATAGCAGACGAAGCACTCGCGGTTTTGGGCGAATTGCGGATGGAAGGTGAGGCCGTACACGGCTTCAAACTCGAGGTTTCCGCCCGACTTGGCGTTGAGTTGATCGCACAGCCGCGTGGCGTCGAGGAAAAGTTCGGGCTCGGCCGTGTCGCGTTGGGGAGCCAGGGAGAAGATCTTGCCCGACTGTTCGGCGACGAACATGCGGTCGGTTCCCGGTGCGTTCGTCAACACCGTGGGGTTTTTGAATTGCGCTTTGGGATAGATGCGGGGCGAGCGGAACGGGAGGGGGCCCTCGGGCGTTCCATGGACGTGTGGGGTGGTCCAGGGCTGCCGTGGGGGAACTGGATCGGCGGCGACGGCCAGGGGGGCCGCGTCGATGAACGCCGTGAGGCTGACGACGAGTCCGAAAAGAGACGCCAAGGTCAGGGGGCGGAGTGCGGACATGGGCGAAGCCATTGAGGGGGGAGCCGGAAAATCGTTCAATCCCGGGGGGAGTATAGTGGCCGCAGGGTGCGGTGTCAGGGAAGTGAGCGCGCACCGGGAGCCGTTTGGGGCACGACGCCGCCCAGATGGGAAACCGCATGGCTGGGCGGAGAGATAACTGCTTCCGCTGGTGGCCGCCGAAAGTGGGGACCGCCGACCGCGACCGGAAGAGGCCACCGAGCCGGGAACCGCGGTGCCGGGACATATTTTCCGGGACGGATTTTCCAGGGCATGAGGTTCCCTTGGGCGGGCGAGAGGGGTGCACCGCCCGGGGGATCGTCAGCCAGTGTTTTTCAGACCCGAGGCGATGCCACTGATGCTTTCAAGCACCCCGGTGAGATAGTCGGCCTGCGGTTCGGCCCCCTGGCGCAGGCGTTCGAGCAGCACCAACTGCACGAAGCTGAGGGGATCGACGTAGGGGTTTCGCTGCTGAATCGAGCGTTGCAAAATGGGCATCGATTCGAGCAGTTCGTTTTGCCCGGTCATCCGCAGCACGGCCTGGACCGTCTGCGAGAATTCCTCGGCGATCCGTCCGTGGATCTGGTCGGCGACCTGCGGCGAGTCGACCAGGTCGGCATACAGGCGGGCGATGGTGATGTCGGCCTTCGCGAGAATCATCTGGGCATTATCGATGAGGGTGCGCCAGAAGGGCCACTGGGCGTACATCTCTTGAAGGGTCGCCTCGTCGGAGGGATGCCGTGCGAGGTGCTGCTGGATGGCGCTGCCCAGGCCGTACCAGCCGGGGAGGGTATGACGGCTCTGCATCCAACTGAACACCCAGGGGATGGCGCGGAGATCGTCGATGCCGGCGGTGCGGCTGGCGCTGCGTTTGGCCGGTCGAGAGGCGATTTTGAGCTTGCCAATCTCGGCGATTGGGGTGGCCTGCTCAAAGTAGTCGAGGAACTCGGGAGTCTCGTAGACCAGGGAGCGGTAGTGCTGGCGGGCGAGTTCGGCGAGGGTTCTGACGAGTCGCTCCCACTCGGGCCGGGGAGGGGTGCTGGCGGTGGCCGAGCTGTTGCGGAGAACGGCATTGAGGATCTGCTCGAGGTGCCGTTCGGCGATGCCAGGACAGCCATAGCGGTCGGCGATGACCTCTCCCTGCTCGGTGAACCGCATGCAGCCGTCGGCCAGTCCGGCGGGCTGGGCGAGAATGGCGCGATTCGCGGGGCCACCGCCCCGTCCGACCGCCCCACCGCGACCGTGAAAGATGCGGATCGCGATGCCCGCGCGCTGCTGGACCTCGGCCAGTTCTCGCTGGGCGCAGTAGAGGGCCCAGTTCGACTGCAGGAAGCCCGATTCTTTGTTGCTGTCGCTGTAGCCGATCATCACTTCTTGCAGTCCGCCGCGCAGCTCGATGTGACGGCGGTAGATGGGCAGGGCCAGCAGTTGCTCGATGATGGGGGCGGCCGAGCGGAGCGGTTCGAGGGCCTCGAACAGGGGGACCACGTTGATGCGGCTGACCGATTCGTGCGGACGGAACAGCCGGGCCTCTTTCGCCAACAACAGCACTTCCAGCACATCGGACGGCTGGGTGGCTCCGCTGATGATGTAGTTCTCGATCGATTCCGCGCACTGTTGTTCGAGCAGGGCCGAGACGGTGCGGAACGTCTGAATGACCTCGCAGGTGGCGGGGCTGAAGGTGAGGTGCGTGGGGATGAGCGGCCGGTGCGATTCGAGTTCACCCGCCAAGAGCGCACAGCGCGCCTGGGGAGAAAGCTCGGCATAGTGCGGAGTGACCTGGGCGGCGCGCAGAATTTCGTCGACCGCCTGGATGTGCCGCTGGGCGTGCTGGCGGATGTCGAGCGAGAACATGTGCAGACCGAAAACCTCGACGAGACGGATGAGGTCTTCGAGTTCGCCAGCCGCCGCCTGTCGGACTTTCGTCAGCCGCAGATCGTCCTGCATCGCGCGCAGGTCGTGGAGGAACTCGGCCCGGGCCCGGTAGACCTTGGCTGGGGGTTCACGTGGATCGGCGGACCAATACAGTCGCAGTTGCTGGACCCAGTCGCGGGTGGCCTTGAGTCGGGCGGCCATGGCCCGGCAGACTGCACGGTACGGTTCGTTGTGGGTCCTGCCCAGCGACTCGGGAACCAGTTCCTGACAGCGTTCGAGCAGGCGGCGGAAGCTGGGACCCTGCTGGGTGAGATCGCGCGAAAGGGACAGAATGCGGGTGAGTTCCTCGAGCCGGGGGAGGTAGGCGTCGAGGATGCGGGTTTGCAGAATACGGACCGCTTCCAGGGTGCACTCGGCGGTGACAAATGGGTTGCCATCGCGATCGCCACCGATCCAACTGCCGAAGTCGAGGAGGGCGGGGGGGCGGTCGAGGCCGGGATAGACTTCGTGCAGTGCCTCGGCGAGAGTGCGATACAGCCGGGGGACAACCTCCATCAGCGGGGGCAGGATGGCGGTGCCATGGCGGACCTCGTCGAGCACGGTGGGGCGGTCGGTGCGGACAAGGTTGGTGAGCCAGAGAGTCTCGATCTCGGATTGCAGGTGCAGCTCGGTGGCGTGGCGATCGCGGGCCGAGAGCTGCTCGGTATCGAGCCGGGCGAGGTCTGCCGAGATGGTGTCGAGCTTTTCGAGGATGCTGCGTCGGCGGGCTTCACTGGGGTGCGCAGTGAAGACCGGGACAATGCGCAGATGCCGCAACAGTTGGGAAAGCTCTTCGGGACTGACCTGCTCGGCCTGCAGTTGCCGCAGGGCAGCCTCGATGCCATCGGAGGCGGGTGCGGGGCTGGCGAGGGAGTGCAGCCGGAGGGCACGCAGCCGGGCCTGTTGTTCGGCGAGGTTGATAAGGTCGAAGTAGATGCTGAAAGCCCGGTTGAGCTTGCGCAGTGTGGGGACCGGCAGGGGCTTGAGGCGGTCGCGCAGGGCTCGGGCGGCCGCGAGGGAGGGCTGCTCGCGAAGCTGTTTGGTTCCCGCCCGAATCTCTTCAACAAGCTCGTACACGTCCTGCCCTTCGAGGTTGCGGATGACCGACCCCAGCAGACCGCCGAGGCGGCGAATGTCTTGGCTGAGAGCCCGGCGGACCAACTCTTCTCGGGACGTGGCAGGAGGGGGAGTTTCGGTGGACATGAGTCTTGGGCGAGACGGTCTCGGGCGGGGATTTGACAGGAGCCCAAGAGGGGAGCGCTCCCCCGCAGGCGGCGGTGGTGATTTCACGGAATGAGCGCTGAGAGGATGATAGAAATCGCCCGATGCGAAAGAAACGCCAACGCGCGATGATTTCAATTCCTGATGTCAAATGGACCGGGTTGGCCGGAGACTCCCCCAGGTTGAGCCATGACATGGGGTGGCATGAGTCCCCTTCCCCTGCGCCGATTCAATTGACTTTTGGTGCCGGAATGGGGAATTTTTTGGGCTGGGTGTCGGCGTGGCTATCAACCGAGGGGGTGTGATGTTGAGTGTTGTGGATCTGATCCGACAGGCGGCTGAGATCCCGTCATTCAGTTCGCTGGAAGATCGGCTGCATCCGTGGATCTACCTGAGATTGGCGAATCTGCCGGGGGTGACCATCGAGCGGATTCCCGAACACAATCTGCTGGTGTCGGTGCCGGGTGATCCGCGATTCACCCCGGTCGCCCTGGCCGCCCATCTCGACAAGATCGACCACTGGGGGACCTCACCCGACCGGCTGCCCTGGAAGGACGAGGCCGACCGGGTGGTGGGGCAGTTGGATGACGCGGTGGGGGTGGGGATCTGCCTGGCTCTGGCCCGCTGGGCGAGTGGCGAGTCGGGGTTGCCGCCGCTGCTGATTCTGCTGTCGGAAATGGAAGAGAGTTATGGACTGAAGCATCACCCCGAACGACTGGTGGCGGGGGGCGCGGGGCGGGTTTGTGGCCAGGGGGCGATGCGGCTGTCGCGCCACCTGAAGGAAACCGGACGCCTCCCCGGAGTGGTGGCGACCATCGACACCACCCCTCTGTTCCAGGGGGAGCCCGGCGTGGCACTTTACGCTGCCCCGTGGGAGGAGGAGCCGTTTAACCCGGGGACGGGGCTGCTGGAGGGGACTGCGGAGGTCTGTGGTCTGCTAAGTTCGCTGGATGGCGGACTGCGGTTGGCCAACAACAGCAACGACTACGCCGATTATGGGCGGGAGCTGAACCGCGGATCTCTGCTGGCCATTCCCTCGGTGGCACTGGAGCCGGCGATCGCCCCCTATCACTGCCCGGGAGAAGCGGTTTTCCGGCAAGACATCGCGCGGGTCGAGAGGTTGGCCAAAGGGCTGGTATCGAACTGGACCCGCACGAGTCATTGGCAGGGGTGATGTGCGCTGCGAGGGGCAGCCTGACCGTGGGCAAGGGCACACGAGAACTGGCCTCGCCCGGACTGGCCTCGCGGGGCACGGCGGCGACTGGTCCGCCGCGCCTGGGGCAAAGGGCCAGTCCCTGGCAGAGCGGTGGGGCTCAGTCGCGGTGATAGCCCAGCGAGCGGACCACCTCGAGCACCTCGCTCCAGGTGGGAAAATTACGGCCGGTTTTACGGCGATAGAGGTTCATCGCATTCATAAACTCGACTTCGTCGGCGGTGTAGTCTCGTTCGCAGGTGGTGGGATCGATTTGGCGCCGGCGTTCGACGGGTTCTTCTGCGGTGTCTGGCCCGGCGGGAGGGACTGTGGTGCGGTCAGCCGTTGGATGTGGAGGATCGGCCAGAAGAGTCTGCTGACGGGTCTTGAGCACCTTTCTCCCGGCGACCGGAGAGGAGGGGGAGGAGGTGACCGGGACGAGGGTGTCGGGCTGAGAAGAAGTCGGGGCCGTCATGAGAGCTTGAGTCCAGGTGCAGGGAAATGCGTTGGGGAATTCGCGGGAGATC
>JBKCTR010000887.1:0-4541 GCA_046318755.1 Planctomycetaceae bacterium | reverse complement strand
ACCAGGCGGCTTTGCAGAATCGCGAAGTGGAGTGGCGCCAGGCGGAAGATCGCTGGCATAACGAACGCCAACAAGCCGAGACCATCATCCGCGAGCTGCTGCGGCAACGGGATGAGATCTTCGGAATCTCCGCTGGCCAGAATGGGCTGACGTGAGCCGAGGGCCGGTCGACGTCCCCGGTCCGCTTCGCTCGAGTTGGCCGCGCCCAGCGCCGCCAAGCTGTTCCACCAATCCGTGACGAACGGGGTTTTTTCGCCGGACGCCCTGAGGTCATGGTCAGGCGGAATGTCGACTCGCCAAAGTGAACAATCGACAGTTGTCCGGTCGGTTTGATGATATGTGATGTGATCTGGTGATCAGAAGGTGCGGACAATTCCGGAAACTGGCTGGCAATTTGGCCTGTCTTGCGCGGCGTTTGCGAGTAGAGAAGCAGAGTCGGGGTGGTGGCGGCGGAACCTGTCGGCGGTTTGATGCGTCTCTGTGTGAGCAACTGGCCGGACAGTTGGCATCGAGAGGTTGATCGGATTCCTTCGTGAAATGATGGTGACCGCGACTTCCTTTGCTTCCGCTCGGTCACCGCATCCCGGTAAACTCCAGGGCCTGAAACGAATCTTCCACTTCCAAGCCCGGACCACTTTCACACTTGGGGACTTCGATCATGATCAATCGCCGGAACATTCTGCAGCAATTTGGCAATTCTTTGAGGAAGTCACTGTTGTTCTCCGGGGCGCGTCCCCGACGTCGGACCCGCGCGGCCGGGGCTTCGAGCCTGCAGGTTCTCGAAGCGCGCCAATTACTGTCGTCTTCGATGATTGGTGCGACGGCGGGCGATCTGGCCAAGCCCTCGGCGATGGAAACGGGGCAGCGTTACAGCCTCGCGACCTTTCGGATCGATTACTCCGACACAACGTCGCAAAACGAACTGGGGTATTACTTTGTCGATGGCCCGGACGGCCGGATCACCTTGCGGGAAGATGGCGATCCCACGGGAGCCCCCCTGCTGAATGCTCAGGGACAACCGCAGTTTGTTCGCCCAGGTGAGCCAGGCTATGCCGCCGCCGCTCTCGCGGAAGCGAATTCGCGGGTGGTCTTCGCCCAAGGGGAGATTGGCGATCCGGATATCACCGAGACCACGGCCGAGTTCGATTACGATTTGTTCGTGGGATTTTATCTGGTGCAGGACGGCACCACCGACGACTGGCGTGCGGGGGGAGCCAATAGTCCCAACGTCTGGTTTTCGTTTGTGAATGCCAATACCGACGACGCCAACCACTTCCGCCGGACCGTCGGCCAGGACCCTGGTTATCGGTCGAATGTGCTGCAGTACAAGATCGAAGACTCAAAACAGGGCAGCGGAGGCAACACCGACTTCGACGACCTGATTTTCTCGGTCAATCGGATCCCGGCCGCCAGTTCAGACGACTACTCGGTATTCAACAGCGGTGCCAACTTCGACGGGGCTCCCGTTGGTTTCCGGGCCGACGTTCCGGGGGACGCCAGAAACCGCGGGCAGGGACTGCTGGCGAATGACATGGACTTCCGACCCAACACCCCGCTGGTCGTCAGTGGCATTCGCCTGGATGACGATGCGCTCCCCTGGGAACCGGTCACGAACGGATCGGGAACAACTCTGTCGGATCCGAGTCTCCACGGGACGGTGACGGTCTACGCCAATGGAGGTATCGACTACGTTCCGGACCCGAGCGACCCGTACTGGACAATCGAGCCGGGCGAAGAGGCTCCCGACGCGATCTATTTCCAATACCAGATCTCGGACGGTCTCGACACGGAATGGCAGTATGTCTCCATCACCCACGGTCTCTATCGCCGGGGGGCCGCGCCCGACAATCAGCAGAATGGTCGCAAGATGTACCTGCTGACTGGCGGGACCGACTCCGATTATTTGGCCGATGCCAAAACCCGGTTCTTCACAGAGGGGAGCGCGGGGGGAGATATCGTGATGTTGGCCCAGGGCATTGATCCGTACTCGCTCCAGGCGCGAACCGATCTCGTGTTCGACGAATTTGCCCAGGGAACGGCCCGTTCCGTCACCATCCTGAACATTTCCCTGCGTGAGCAGGCGAACGACTCTCGCTTGGCACGGTTCATCAATGGGGCCGATGCCTTGTGGATGTGGGGGGGAGCCCAATCGTATTACACGTCGAATTGGGCTGGCACGCAGTTGGGGATCAGTCTGAGCCGGGCAGCGTCGAGTTCGGTGGCGATTGGTGGGGACAGCGCTGGCATGGCGGTGTTGGGGCAATCGGCCTACATCGATCTGCCGTTCGATTCGGTGCGCAGCACATTCGCCACTCAACGGCCCGTCGATGACCGCATCAATATTCAGCGCCAGGGAACCGGAGGCTTGCCTTTCGGAGCCTTGTCGGCGGGCATCAGCTCCCCCTTCAACAATCTGATCTTCGACACCCACTTCTCGAGCCGCGACCGGATGGGTCGGTTGATCACCTTCGCGGCCCGCTCGCGGGCGATGGGAGTGGGGATTGATGAGGATACGGGCCTGCTGATCGAATCCGCCGGCCGCAATGACTGGCGGTGGAGTGTCTACGGCGATGGCTCCGTCTATGTCGTTGGTCAGACCAGGCCGATCCGTGGCCTGCAGTCGATCTCCGGCTGGTCTCTGCAGACTTCCCGGCTCACGACTGGGGAATTGGGAGTGATCCAGCTTGATTCCAGCAATACAACCGGAGGCATCCTGCGGTCCCGAGTCTGGACGCTGGCCCCCAGCTATCGCCTCAAGGTGACCGCTGGGACCGTGTTCAACACCGGTGGTGGGAGCGATCTCTACTCGATGTTCATTCCCCAGGGGTTCCAGTCGAACCGGCAATCGCTGTTCGGTAACAACAACGCCGGCAACCTCTACGGGTAATCTTCAGCCGATTTCCTGCTGACTTCGTCACTTGGCATGCGCTTCACCCGGCCCCTGCGGTCGCTCCCATCTTGTCTGGGATCGGCGAGTGAGCCGGGTGTCGGCGTTTTTGGCTCGCTCTCTGGTTTTCCGCCCCACGGGCAGGTTGCCAATGGCTGGCATTTGCGAAATCCCCGCGGGCACGGCATCATCCGGGCTGTGATTTGCCCCTCGTCCCGTCGGTTCCGAGAGCCAGCGATGTCTGTCGCGCCATTTCCTGCCCGTCCATCTCTGCTGACGATCGTGCTGGCGACCCTTGTCGGGAGCCTCAGTGGTTCGTCCAGCTCCGCCGCCGAACCACTCGCCTGGCGTCGCGAAACCGTGGCTGCTCCCTGGCAACCACGCGACTCGCAGGGGGAAGTGGTCTTCCAGGACCGGGTCTGGATCTTCGGCGGTTGGTTCGACTCGTTCCAGGCTCCGCCCCGCGATGTCTGGAGCTCGACGGACGGCCGGGAATGGAAGCTCGTCACAGCGCAGGCTCCCTGGAAACACAGCGACCTCCCCATGACCCTCACGTTTCAGGACCAGGTCTGGTTCCTGGGAGGGTGGTACAACGGCCGGCTTCCGGGTTATTCCGCCTCGGCCGAAGTTTGGTCCTCGAAAAATGGTGCCGACTGGCAACAGGCGACCTCCGCGGCTGGTTGGACACCCCGCATCGCGGCGGGGGCGGTGGTGTTCCAGAACAAAATGTGGATTCTGGGAGGGACCGAGAATTACTACTTCGGCGATGATTCCAGCCTGAAGAATGACGTCTGGTCTTCGTCGGATGGCAAGACCTGGGAATGCGTGACTCCCGCTGCGGGTTGGGCTCCCCGGGCGTATCACCAGGCCGCCGTGCTGAATGATCGGATCTATGTGTTTGGCGGGGGGAACTACGTGCCAGGCTACAAGGCGTTTCACGACGTCTGGAGTTCGGCCGACGGAAAAAACTGGATTCGCGAGACCGAGGCGGCCCCCTGGTCCGCCCGGCTCTGGTTCTCGACCGCCACCTACCGCGACCGCATCTGGGTGCTGGGGGGCTGGTCGAACAATCCCTCGAAGAACTGGGGCGATGCCTGGTATTCGTCCGATGGCAAGACTTGGCATCAGCTCGAAACGACACGCAGTTGGAAGGAACGTCACGAACACTCGACCTATGTCTTTCAGGACCGCCTGTGGATTGCCGGGGGGCACGCCACGCCCCTCTCGGCTGAAGTCTGGTCGATCGATATTCCGGTCGACTCCCTCCAGAAGTAATTCACATTGCGTCGCACTCTTCCTTTTCGAGAACTCGCCATGACCGCGCTCCCCCGTCGGGATTTTCTGCACACATCGAGCCTGGCCCCCCTCGCCGCACTGGCTCCGCTGGGGGCCGCACGGAAGGCATCGGCCGCACCGAACGACAAGGTTGTGGTGGGGATCATCGGGCTGGGGGGGCAGGGGCGTTCGCATGTGAAATCGTACGCGGGCCTGCCGAATGTCGAGGTCGCCTATCTGTGCGATGTCGCCGACAAACGCCAAGCGGAAGCGGGAGAGATCGGTCCCTCCGCGAAGCAGGGGGCCGATCTACGGACCGGTCTCGACGACACGGCGGGCGATGCCGTCTCCATCGCCCCACCCGCTCATTGGCCCACCC
>JBKCTR010000886.1:0-5876 GCA_046318755.1 Planctomycetaceae bacterium | reverse complement strand
CTGTTGATGATTCCCGCGGTGCTGGTGAGCTGGAACGCGATTGAAGAGCGGCCCGCCCGATTTTATGCACTGATGCTGCTGCTCGAAGCGGGAATGATTGGGGTGTTCGCCGCGCAGGACATCATTCTGTTCTACATCTTCTTCGAGTTCACCCTGATTCCGTTGTTCTTCATGATCGGGATCTGGGGGGGATCGGACCGCCGTTGGGCGGCGCGGAAGTTTTTCATCTACACCCTCGCGGGGAGCGTGCTGACCTTCCTGGGGCTGTTGTTCATCGTGCTGTCGGAACAGTGGATGACGAACTCTCCCGCGCTGACGTTTTCGATTCCCGAACTGACAGCCAGCATTCAGCAGCAGATTGCCACCAATCCGCAGAATGCCGCCTACTGGGGCCGGGTGAGTCCCTGGATCTTCGCGGCGTTGTTCGCGGGATTTGCCATCAAAGTCCCACTCTTCCCGTTCCACACCTGGTTGCCGCTGGCGCACGTTGAGGCCCCGACAGCCGGTTCGGTACTTCTGGCAGGGGTGTTGCTGAAGATCGGCTCGTATGGATTCCTGCGGTTTGCCCTGCCGCTGGTTCCTGGAGCCAGTGTGGCGCACTTCCATCTGGTGGCCATTCTCGCGGTGATCGGCATCATCTACGGGGCCCTGTTGGCTCTGGCCCAGGAAGACATCAAGAAACTGGTGGCGTATTCGTCGGTCAGTCACATGGGGTTCTGTGTGTTGGGGTTGTTCGCCTTCAACACGGTTGGACTGACGGGTGGACTGCTGCAGATGATCAATCACGGCCTGTCGACCGGCGCGTTGTTCGCCCTGGTGGGCATGTTGTACGAGCGGTACCACACTCGCGACATCGCCTCCTACGGCGGCTTGGCCCGCAAGTACCCCCGCATGGCGTTCTGCCTGTTGGTGGTGGCCTTCTCGAGCATTGGGCTTCCCGGGTTGAACGGTTTTACTGGGGAAGTGACCTCGCTGATGGGCATGTTCGCCACCAACCGGTTGTATGGGACGCTGTCTCTGGCGGGCATCATCCTCGGGGCGTGGTACACCTTGTCGCTGGTGCGACGAACCTTCTTCGGGCGATTGCGTGAGCCGGTTCAGTCCCATGCGCACTCGCCCGTGGTGTCTCATCATCAGGCCCATGGGCAGCCCCACGCGGAAACCCCGCTGACCGATTTGAACCTGCGGGAACTGTGTGCCCTGGGGGTGTTGATCGTGCCGATCTTCTGGATCGGGCTCTATCCGCAGTTCTTCACCCGCCGGATGCAGCCCTCTCTGCAGCCGATTGCGGCCCTGCTGCAGGAGCAGGGGGCTGCGATGCTTGCCCAGCAGGGCGCACTCCCGGTGGAACGGCCCGCGCAGGCCGCTGCCCCCGCCGACAGTTCCGCGAAATCCACCATCTCCCGTTGAGTGTCACCGTGTCGGAAACATTCTCGATTCTGTTGCCGCATGTGGTCTTGGCACTCGCCGGGGCCCTGTTCCTGCTTGCCGGGACCTTCGCCATTCCCCGTCGCTGGTTTGGGCCGGCGGCGTTGGCGGTGCTCGCGCTGACCGCGCTGGTCTTGCGGCTGAGTGTCTCGCAGACTCTGGCGGCCGGGATCGACAGTGGATACTCGGTGCGCAGCTCGCCACTGGCCGTGGGATTTGAGTACTGCTGCCTGGCGGTGGGAGCCCTGTTTGTCCTGCAGTCGATTTCGCAGCAGTCCCGCGAAGAGGGGCCGACGGGCGAATTCTACGGGTTGCTCTTGCTGATGATTGATGGGCTGCTGTTGGTGGGGGTCGCCAATGACCTGGTCACCCTTTTCCTGTCTCTCGAATTGATCAGCATTCCCACCTACGTGCTGCTGTACCTGGGCCGGCGGGATCCCAAGTCTCAGGAAGCCGCGGTGAAGTACTTCCTGCTGAGCATCTTCTCGGCAGCGATGTTGCTCTATGGGATGGCGTTTGTGTATGGACTGACCGGTTCGACCCAGTTCGATTCGATCCGCCGGGTGTTGATTGAGACCTATGCTCCGATCAATCCTGAGGCGATCGTTGCCGCCCCTTCGGCACTGGGCCTTGTGGCGATTGTGTTTATTCTGGCCGGGCTGTCGTTCAAGTTGGCGGCGGTCCCCTTCCACTTTTACGCACCGGACGTCTACGAGGGAACCTCGGCCTTCAACGCCGGGCTGTTGGCGGTGGTTCCCAAGGCGGCCGGACTGTTCGCACTGGTGCGGCTGATTGGGCAGGTGACGGTCGGCCTCGAAGCGACCGGTCAGCAGTTGGCGTTGATCCTCGCGGCGGTCACGATGACCGGGGGCAACTGCCTGGCCTTGCTGCAGACCAATGTGCGCCGGATGTTGGCCTACTCGAGCGTGGCCCACGCCGGCTACATGCTGGTGGGGATTGCCGTGGGTTTTTGGGAGCAGTCGCACCCCTCACAGGGACTGACGGCCCATGGTGGTCTGGGATTGCCCGGAGGGCTGCAGTCGAGCCTGCTGTATTTGTTGACATATTCCGTGGCCAGCGTCGGCCTGTTTGCGTGCCTGGTCTATTTGGGACGTCCAGGGCGGCAAGTGGAGCATCTCGAGGATCTGACCGGTTTGGCGAAGACCAACCCGATCTTGGGTACGGTGATGGCCCTGTTCCTGTTCAGCATGGCGGGCATTCCCCCACTGCCGGGATTCTGGGGCAAGTTCTCGGTTTTTGCCGGTGCACTGTCAGTGCGACAGCCGATGCTGGATGGCGGTTTTCAACTGCACCCGGCCTTTGCGATCCTGGCGGTCGTGGGGGTGCTCAATGCGGCAATCGGCGGGGTCTACTACCTGAGGCTGATTGCCCTGATGTTCCTGCATGAGCCCTTGGGGGCACCGCGACCCACCGCTGGCCGGTCGGCGTATTATGCGGCACTTGTGGCTGCGGCAGCGGTGGTTCTGATGGGGATCTTCCCTGGACCATTGTTCCACTTTTTGCAGAACGCTCCCCGGGAAGAATTGGGTTTGCGGCCGGCGACCGTCCAGACAAACCGGGCTCGGTTGAATGAAGTGGCGGCGAACCCGTTGGACAACCAGTCGAATTAGGTCGGGCCGACGGCACTGACCGGAGCATCATTCGTCGGATTGTCCCCGGTGAAGTTGGCCGGCGGTGATACTGGTCTCGTTGTGTTGCGATCGCCGCCGGGCCGGCCCGAGCTCTATTGTTCCCGGTTTTCGTGCCAAGGGGTGGGCGTTGCAACGTGTGGTTGCCGCCTGGCCGGTGCACCGGCTTCAGTGAGAACCGTTCCCCGTGTCAAGCGGCCTCTCTGGTCAACAAATCCACAGGGGCAGTCACCCATCGTTGGCCACGAGTCGCGTGCGTTTTGTTCGCACACAGAGATCGACACACAAACCTTCGCGGCGCTGCACGAGGACGAGAGTGATTCGGTGGGAAACGAAAAAAGGCTGACGCCGGGGTGGCGTCAGCCAATCGATCTCAGGCGAAACAGCCCGCAGACTATTTCTGATTCAGCGTCTCGGGCTTGTAATCGTGATCTCGCTTTTCGACGACAGTCGCTTCCAGGATCACGTCTCCCTTGCGGTGTTTGTCGACCACGTCCATCCCCTTGATGACATGTCCGAAGACCGTGTGTTTGCCATCGAGATGGGGAGTTTTGTCGAAGGTAATGAAGAACTGCGAGCCCCCGGTATCTTTGCCGGCATGGGCCATGCTGATCACCCCTCGGGCATGCTTACGATGGTCTTTGCGGACGCATTCACACTTGATTCGATAACCGGGGCCTCCAGAGCCGCTGCCGGTGGGGTCTCCCCCCTGAGCCATGAAACCCTCGATCACGCGGTGAAATTTGAGTCCGTCGTAGAACCCCTTTTCGACGAGGTTTACGAAATTGGCGACCGTGTTGGGGGCCTCGTCTTCGTACAACTCGATGAGGATCTCACCCTTGTTGGTCTTCAGCTGGACCTGGGGGAGATCGGCCGCATCTTCAGCTCGCACGCTCGAGGCGGGAAGAGTGAGGCTGGCGAGTGCGCTGCACAGGGCGGCGACAAAGGAAAGTCGTTTCATGGGTGATGGTGTCCAATCCGTGGGGCCAAGAGGAGAGGTCGATTGCTGGGCCGCGGTTCGCTCTGGCCAGCAATCCCAGATGCAAGCTAACGAGCCTGCGGTTCGCTGCCAACTGTGGCCCGTCGGGTGAGACTCCAATTCGCGTGCCAGGCGAGCCCGGAGAAACTCGACACGTCAGCCCCCGTCAGGTCGGCGTCCCGGCATCGGTGGGGGCGCAGGCGGCTTCGTGCTGCAAGAGCCAGACCTTGCGTTCCAGTCCGGCACTGAAACCAACCAAGGCTCCCGTGGCCCCAATCACCCGGTGGCAGGGAATGACGATGGGAAGAGGATTGCGTCCATTGGCCCCTCCGACCGCCCGGCAGGCGGTGGGCTGCCCGATGGCCCGGGCGATTTGCTGGTAGCTGGCAGTGGCTCCAAACGGAATTTGCTGCAGGGCCTGCCAGACCCGCCGCTGAAACGCCGTTCCAACCGGTGACAGCGGCAGGTCGAACTGCTGTCGGCGACCGGCGAAGTACTCGGCCAACTGTTGGCTGGCCCGCTGGAAAATCGGGAGCTCCGGGACGTCCGCACTCCCCAAGTCGGCAGCGCTGTCTGCGAGGCGAATTTCGCTGAGATGGACTCCATCCGGTGTCACGAGTTGCAGAGGCCCCAGAGGAGAGTCGACAGAAATGGTGTGGTGTGTCACTCGAACCTCAGTCGACTTGGATATGGCTGGAGTACGGCTCCTTCCGCCGTCTTCCTCTGCGGCGTGAGGCCCAGCTGGGCGCGAACGGCAGATCTCCCGCACGTCACGACGGGCGGTGCGGGCGAGAGAAAGAATCATGCTTTTTGTGTGCTTCCGCCGCCATCGGACTCGCGGCCTTCCGGCGACGCCGACCACTTCTCCCTGTCGGATCCGCAGCCTCGCCTGGCGTACAACGGCAGGCCGAGAAGAATTGGACTGCCATGCCTCCTGGGCTTTTGGGGGGGGCGAGACGGTGCCGGTGGCGATCGCTCAGGAACGCGGGCGGGCGTACTTCTTCACTGCCCCCTCATCGACCTCGATCCCCAGACCAGGGCCTTGGGGAACGGAGAATCGCCCGTCGGACAGGCGGAACCCGGTCGGGACCACTTCGTCACGGAAAGGATTCTCACCGGCGTCGTACTCCAGCATGGGCTCGTCACTGGTAAAGCCGAACGTGAACGGTGGGAGCAGCGACAGCAACTGCAGCGTGGCTGCGTCGGCGATTGCCCCGGCATAACAGTGCGGCAGACACTGGATACTGAAGAGCCGGGCCATCTCGGCGATGAACAGCACCTCGCCGATTCCACCGCACAGCGTGGGATCGGGCTGGATCACATCGAACGAGCGCTTCACCAGGTGATCGCGGGCCGACGCGCGCGAATCGAGCACCTCGCCCCCCGCCACAGCAATGTCGAGCGAGCGGGTCAGCTCGTCGTAGCCGGCGTAATTCAGTCCCTGGGGCAGCGGTTCTTCAAAGAAGTAGAAATCGAGCTTTTCGAGTTCCTTGCCAAACTTGACCGCCGCGGGAAGGGTGAACGCGCCGTTGCCGTCGGTCAGCAGGCGGATCTCGGGTCCCACCGCCTCGCGAACCCGGGTGAGTAGGCCCAGGTCGCGTCGATGCCCCAACCGACCAGTGCGGGCTTTAAGGTTGCGAAACCCCCGGGCGACCATCTGCCGGGCCTCTTCGGGGAACTGCGTCTCGGGTTCGAGTCCCTCGTGGTAATTCATCACGGCGGCGTAGACGGGAACCGAATCTCGCAGCCGACCGCCGTACAAATCGGCAATCGAGAGCCCCAGGGCCTTGCCGCGCACGTCGTGCAGGGCGATGTCGAGG
>JBKCTR010000885.1:0-2893 GCA_046318755.1 Planctomycetaceae bacterium | reverse complement strand
ATGTGGGATCGGCCAATCTCTCGCGGGCGGCGCTTTCGGAAGGGTTGGAATGGACCACCAAGATCAGCCAGTACGAATTGCCTCACTTGTGGCAGAAGTTGACCTCCACCTTTGATTCCTATTGGCTGGATGCCGACTTTGAACCGGTCGATCGTGAGACGGTTCCCCGGCTGGTCTCAGCCATTCGGACGGAACGGTTGCCGGCGGGCGAACGTCCCCCGGCCTGGTTTGATCTTCGGCCGTTTCCATTTCAGCAGGAAATCCTCGACCAACTGCGTGGTGAGCGGGAACTGCAGGGGCGCACCCGGCATCTCGTGGTGGCCGCGACGGGAACGGGTAAAACGATGGTCGCCGCGTTCGACTACCGGCAATGGGCCGAGACTCGTCCAGGGCCAAAACCGTCGCTGTTGTTTGTCGCCCATCGCCAGGAAATCCTCGAGCAGGCGCTGCAGGCCTTTCGGTCCGTGCTGCGCGACCAGAACTTCGGCGACCTGCTGGTGGGCCCACATCGCCCCGGGCAAACCGAGCATCTCTTCTGCTCGATCCAAAGCTATGTCAGCCGGGAACTGTGGCGTGAGCCGGCCGACCGTTGGCAGTACGTCGTGGTGGATGAATTTCACCACGCGGCGGCCGCCAGTTACCGGCGCTTGCTCGCGCACCACCAGCCGCGGGTCATGCTGGGACTGACCGCCACTCCCGAGCGGACGGATGGTCTGGATGTCACCCAGTTGTTCGGGGGGCGATTCTCGGCCGAGATCCGGTTGCCCGACGCCATCAACCGCCAGTTGCTCTGTCCCTTTCAGTACTTTGGCGTGACGGATTCGGTGGACCTGAGTGGACTGGGCTGGGAACGCGGGGGTTACCGTCTTGAGGATCTCGATCAGGTCTACACTGGCAATGACCTGCGCGGACTGCAGGTGCTCGACAAGCTGTATGAGATCGTGCGATCCATCCGCGAGATGCGGGGGGTGGGGTTCTGTGTGAGTGTCGCCCACGCCGAGTTCATGGCGCGCTTGTTCAATGAACGCGGTGTTCCGGCCCTCGCGGTAACTGGCGGCAGTGATGACGAACTCCGTCGCACCGCCCGCCGGAGACTGGTGGATCGCGAGGTCAATGTGTTGTTCACCGTCGACCTGCTGTCAGAGGGGGTCGACATTCCCGAAATCGACACCGTCTTGCTGCTGCGGCCCACCGAAAGCCTGACCGTCTTCCTGCAGCAGATTGGGCGCGGACTCCGCCGCCATCCAGGAAAAGAGCAATTGACGATCATTGATTTCATCGGACAGCAGCGGCGGGAATTTCGGTTTGCTGACCGGTTTCGGGCTTTGGGAACACACGCCACCACCGCGCTGGAGACCGAAATCGAACAGGGGTTTCCGCACGTTCCCCTCGGGTGCCTCATCCAACTCGAACGGGTCGCTCAGCAGCGGATTCTCGAAAATGTGAGGGGAAGTCTTCGGCAGACACGGCAGCAAATCGTCCAGCAGTTGCGACAGTTTCGGGTTCAGCAAGGACGAGAGCCAGCTTTGGATGAGGCGCTTGCCTACTGTCGACTGGACCTCGACGAACTCTTGAAACGGGGACTGTGGTCGCGACTGCTGCATGAGGCGGGGTGTCGGCCGGATCCGGTGGTCCCGGATGAAGACGAATTGGCCAAGGGAATCCGGCGACTCGCGGTGCAGGATGACAGTCATCAGTTGGATGCCTGGCTGGGGTTTTTGTCAGCGCAGGAAGTCCGTCTTTCGGTCGGTACGGCGGTCGCAGGCAGTCTCGATGCGACCAGGCTGGCGATGCTGCAGGTGGGGCTATGGGGTGAGAAGGGATTGGAGATGCGGCTGGACGAGGCCTGGCATCGGCTGAGGAATAACCCGGCAGCGATCGATGATTTGCGTGAGGTGCTGCAACGCTGCCGCCGACAGGCACAGGGAATCTCACCCGCCGCCAGTCGCACAGGTTGGGGACCACTGGCCGTGCATGCCCACTACAGCCGCAACGAAATCCTGGTGGCGCTGGGTGTCTGGCGGGCGGGGGAGAGTCGACGTCGGATGGTCAACGAGGGGGTGTTGCATGTTCCAGACCACAGGGTGGATCTGTTGTTTGTGACCCTGCGGAAGACCGAATCCGAGTATTCCCCCACGACCATGTATGCCGACTATGCTTTGAACGAGCGTTTGTTTCATTGGCAGAGCCAGAGCACAACCTCCGTCGATTCGGCGACGGGCCGCCGGTACATCGAGCATCGTGAGCAGGGCTACACTCCGCTGTTGTTCGTGCGGGAGTGCCGAAAACTGCCGAGCGGTGAGACCGCACCGTATGCGTTTTTGGGGCCGTGCGAATACTCGTCGCATGAAGGGAGCCGGCCGATCTCGATTGTCTGGCGGACTGAGTTTCCCATTCCCGCCCGGCTGCTGCGAGACTTCGCCAGCCAGCGGGTCGGATAGCCCAAGTCCACCTGTTGGTGCCTTGACTGGCGATGTCGGAAACGTGGGACTGGCTCGGTGTCGACCCCGACTGCATTTCGCACAAATTGCTTTGGATTCGGACCATCGATGGCCCGCAAACGGGCGAGTCGTGAAACGGATGACCGTGTGCCCACATCCACTATCGTCCGGGACCGAGATTTCCCGAGCCCACTTCCAAAAGTTCAGTCAGCCGAAGGGGTCCGCACAGGGGCTGGCGTCCCGCCGTCGGAGACCTGTGCGACCGGTTGCAGGTGCGTTGTTCCGTTCCCCAGCATCCAGCCGAACGAGAAGAACAGCGTCGCAGCGATGGTCATGGCGCACGGGAGGGTGAAGGCCCAGGCCAGCAGGATCTTCCGCACCGTTTGCGGTTGGACGCCCGAATTGTTCGACCACATGGTCCCGGCGACGCCGGACGACAGCACGTGTGTGGC
>JBKCTR010000884.1:0-5580 GCA_046318755.1 Planctomycetaceae bacterium | reverse complement strand
TTCGGATCCGCCTGTGCCGGGGCTGGCCCAGTCAGGCAGACTGCCAGCACCGCTAGCCCCACGAGCGAACTGATGCGGCTGGCAACAGGCCGGTTCATGTGTCGTGGACGGGCCAGACTCGGTTGGCACACACAGGAATGAATCATCTGAAACACCGACGAAAAAGAGAGCTGCCAACCGGCGACAAAGGGACGTCTGCTGACCTGCTGACCAGCGCCGCTCCCCAAAACTCCAACCCAACCGACCCAACGCCCCCCGCTTCCCGCCGCGGGATGGTAGCTGTGTGCGCGGCACCAAGTCCAATCGCTGGCAATGCTCACCCTGGCGTGGCACCCCACATCGTCCGGAAAACTCGGTGTGGACAGTTGGGTTTGGGGGCTCGCCAAAATATTTCCCATACTTTTCAGAACATTGAGCGCGATTGCTGATCAGATCAAGCAAATGATCGATCCCGTGATTCCGACGCGAGTTTGGACAGTTCGCGACAGCAACAACCTCGCCCACACAACAACTTCCCCGTAGGGGATCCTTCCCTCCGCCTGGGGTTGTCGCGCACGCGACTACCCCAGGGTGCCATCCCCATCACGATCTCTATCCGGTAATCAGGATTGCTGTTCGCACCCGGTCTGATGATTGCGGCTCGATTATTGTGGGAGCCAACGATGAAAGGAACCACTTTCAGGGTTCGGTTCCTGTTGGGGGCCGCTTTCCCCGGGTAGCCGCTGAGGCGGCAACCCGGGGCTGAGAGAAGTAACCTCTACGAGGTAGGCAGTTGGTAGGCGAGAGGTTTGTGCCGAAGGCCAATGGTCATTCTGCCGGCAGTCCCAGCCCGATCACCATGGCCGCCACGTCGGCTGAGCACTTCCCCGGGATCATGCCCATGATTTTCAAGATATTCAGCGCGATTGCTCACCGCACAACGCAAGCGATCGATCAAGTGATTGAGTCGCGGGTTTAACCCCGCTCGGCCTTCCGCCGCATGTAATACCGCTGCACCTCGGCCACGCACGATTGCCCCGAGGGATTGGTTAGCGTGCAACGTGCCTCGGTAGACTGGGCCCGGCGGACACACTCGCGCGTCCGCGCGACCCCTCCCTCGGCCAGGTCTTGCTCGATTTCGGCCGCCGTCAGGCCAAAGCAGGGACAGAGCGGGGCGGCGGGATCCTTCGGCCAGATGGCGCGGGCCAGCTGCGACGTGTTCACCGACCGGCCGAACGCGTCAAAGTACACAACCTCACAACGGTCGAATCCGCAAAACCAGGCCGACTCGGTCAGCCCCAGCCGCTGCTCGGCCGAGAGCTGGGCGGCCAGCGTATCGCGCAAGACCTCCTGGCCGGGCGAATCGCACCCCGGACAACGCGGCGCGACGTCATCCGATTCGCGGACAAACGCCTTGTTCATCCCTGCCCCCCCAACAGGTGCCGGTTGGCCATCGAGATTCCCGAGAACATCGCCCCCACAATGCCCAGCATCCCCTGATCGGTGCCACACAGGAACAGGTTCGACAGGTGCGTGGTTCCCTCCCAGTGCTTGTCGGGGGTGCCGTACACACAGCCGTTGAGATGCCCGGTGTACTTGCGGATGGTTCGTGGCGAGAACGTGTCGAGATCGACAATGTGTTGCCGGAAGTCGGGAATGTGCTGCAGCGCGGCCTCGAAGATCCGCCGGTTCCAGTCTTGCTTCTGGGCCTGATAGGTCGCTTCGTCGGGTTGTTCGAACCAGAACCGGTTGTTGGCCATCACCGTCAGCCGCAGGGTGTTCTCTTCCAGCGGCCGGTCATAGGCGAAGTTGTTGGGGCTGCAGATGACCCCACTGTCGACATGGCACGGCTCGGCCGGGTTCGCGTATTGGAACCGCGGACGGCTGCAATAGAACAGGGTCGTTTCGGGAATCCCCAACTCGGCCGGGGGAGTCTTCAGCGAGGCGATCGACTCGAAGAAGGTCAGTTCCCCCACCCGATCGGCCGACTGCGTCTCGCGGCCGGGGCCCGCCTCGTCGGCACACAGCCGCGCGGTTTCGACACTGCCCGCCGAAGACAGAATGCTCTCGGCCTCCAACCGGGTGCCATCGTCGAGAAGGACCGCCACCGCCCGCCCATCCCGCGATTCGATGTGCCGCACTCCGGCCCGCAGCCGCAACTCTCCCCCCAATTGCTTGTAGCGCTTCACCAAGAGCGCGAGAATTCGCCGCACCCCTTCGTACGGTCGGGCGAAGCCATCCCGATAGACGCTGCGGAAGAGAATGAGGAACTGGGTCAGCTCGACATCCTGCGGCGAGGCACTGCCATAAAAGAGCACCGGATACAGCAACATGTCGATCAGCAGCGGATCGCGCAGGTATTGCCCCAACAATCCGCGGCCGGTCTGCTCGCGGGGAAAGGCCGTGCCCCACGGTTGCTCCTCAACGAAGCGAACCAGTTGGCGGAAGCCCTCGATCTCGGACGGAAAGCGGGCCGCAATCTCCGACTCCAGCAGCCCCGGATCATTGCCAAACCGCAGCGTCACTCCCGGAAAGCTGATCTTCGACCCACACTGGGGGAAGAAGCCGAAGTCGTCCCAACTGAACCGCAGTTGCCGCAGGATGCGGGGCAGCGGACCCGACTTGCTGCCGCGCGGGTTGTAATTGGTGACGGCATGCAGTCCGACATCATGATTGCGCCCGCGCAGCCGATAGAACGAATTGAGCCCGCCAATGGTGGTGTGCCGTTCGAGCAGGCAGACCTTTTTTCCAAAGTGGGCGAGGCGAATTCCGGCCGCCAATCCCGACAGCCCCGCCCCAATGATGATGGTCTCGTAACTCATGCCGGGCCGCCCCTCAGCACAGAACCAGACGGTCGAACCATCCAGACAGCTCGACCCAGACAGCTCGACAAGTGACAGTGCGGGAATCCATCGCGCCGGAGACACCCCCGTCACCAAGGCCCGGTCTCTCGAACCTTCGCGACCAGGGAATCGACCCGGGCCATTCACCGCGGGTCAGAGCCAGGAATTGACAGGGCCCCGGCTTAGCACTCCGACGGAATGTCACCGGTCGACGACCCAAAACCAGGTCAGGGCTCGACGACCCGGGCGGCCGTCTCTCCTGCCGCGCTCGGCGACCGACAACGAGGTGCCGCCTGCCCGAACGCCCGCCGCATTCCAATCAGGCGTGGGCCTTCACATCCTTCATGAGGGGAGTCAGATACTTGACCGCACCCCCCATGGTCGTGAGGTGGGGATAGTCATCCTCGGGAATCTGCACCCGGTACTGCTTTCGGAGCTCCATCACGATGTCGAGGAAGTCCATGCTGTCGAGCTCGATCTGCTCCCGGAACGGCACTTCGTCCTTCAGCCCCGAGAGGTCTTCATCGGGAACAATCCGGGACAGAATGTCGAGCAGGACTTGGCGAATCTCTTCAGGCTGCATTTCCTCGAACTCCACGGGCCGGTCCAGGCCGGTCCCACTCAGCGGTGACGCACGCGATGAACTTCTGTGCCGAAACCAATCGACCCCAACCGGAACAGCCCGGTGACGGCTGGTCCAACCCCACGAAAACGGTCCCGTATGGTCCTCGGGAAGCGACCCGGCTGCAACATCCTCCCCGGGGTTCCCGAATTTGGGAACCCTCCCGGCGGAACCAGTCGAGTTGCCAGTCAGCCTGCCCCAGAACAAATTCCCGATCCCGATCGGCAATCCTACGGATCAAACCTCCGCACAATCAGGGCCGAATTGATCCCCAGCATGCCGAACGAATTGTTCAGGATGTGGGTCACCCGGCCCATCTGCCGCGGCTGGTTCGCGACAATCTGGGCCTGCCCGACGTCGCAGGCGGGATCCAGATCGTCGAGGTTGATTGTAGCGTGGGCGTAGCCATCCTCAAACGCGGGGATGTTCCCCAGCAGTTCCAGTGCCCCGGCCGCCCCCATCGCATGGCCGATGAAGCTCTTGGTGTTGTTGACCGCCAACTGGGGACAGTCGCCAAACACCTCCTTGATCGCCAGACATTCCTCAATATCCCCCTGCTCGGTGGCCGTGGCGTGGGTGTTGAGGATGTCGATGTCGCCCGGCTGCAGCCCCGCCCGCCGCAGTGCCGCACGCAGGCACTCGGCCTGCCGTTTCGAGTAGGGGAGCACAAAGTCGGTCGCGTCGGAATTGATCGCGTACCCGACGATTTCCCCGTAGATCTTCGCCCCGCGGCGCAATGCGTCGGGCAGCCGCTCGAGCGTACACAGACAGCCCCCCTCGGCTACCACGATCCCGTTGCGGGCCTTGTCGAACGGACGCGAGGCGCGGGTCGGGTCGGCATGGGTGGCCAGGGCACCCTGGCTGTTGAAACTCGCGAAGATCCCAAAGGTGTGAATGCTCTCCGACACTCCCCCCACCACCGCCAGATCCACCTCGTCCAGCCACAACTGCTGCATCCCCTGGATGAAGCCGATGTTCCCCGCCGCACACGCCGCCCCGATGGTGTAGTGCGGTCCGGTGATCCCCAGGTTGAGGGTCACCTCGCCGGCCGCGTTGTTCGCCACCGTCCGCGGATTGTGGTGGTGCGACCAGACCTTGGTGTCGTAATTGAACTGCGAGATCTCGTAGACCTCGTTCTCGGTCTCGACATTCCCGTGTTCGGTGATGCCGATATAGACCCCCACCCGGTCTTTGGCGACAGCCTCCCAGGCCAGCCCCGAGTCGGTCACCGCCTCACGCGCACAGTAGATCGAGATCGAACCGGCCCGCGTCCCCCGCCGCAGATCCTTCCGTTTCTGATACCGCAATTCGTCGAAGTTGCAGACCCCCGCCAGCACCTTCCCCATGTACCGGATCTCACGCTCCACCACCCCCGACCGGCCCGCCAACAGGCTGGAACGGTACTCAGCGAGGTTGTTGCCGATCGGGCTGGTGAGCCCAACCCCGGTGATGACAATCCGGTCGCGCGGTGTGGCTGAGGTGGACATCCGGGGTGTGACAGACGCGGCAGACGGGGCGAAATCCCCGCCTGGGCAGTGGGGTGGAACGTAATCCAGGGGTTGTGACATCCCCTCAGTTCAAAGTAACTGCTGCTGCGGGGGCTGACAAGTCGCCCCCCGCTCCCCAAGCCCACGAAAACCAGCCCCAAACGCTTTGTGCCGGAAAGCAGAGCCGCCGTCGAGCGACCAGACGGCCGCCCGATCGGCAGGTTCTCCCCCCACAGCCCGGGGCAGGCCCATCGCGGACCAAACCCGGGCTGGGCTCTCTCGCTCTTCTGTCGACTGTTCCCCTGCTCTCTGCACTCGGCAGCAGGCCGCTCAGCAGATGCCGGCCCCCTGGGTCTCGACATAGACCGCATACAGCGACTGGCTCGCCGCCATGAACAGCCGGTTCCGCTTGGGGCCACCAAAGCAGAGATTGCCGCAGATCTCCGGCAGCAGAATCTGACCAATGCGCGTGCCATCGGGGGCGTACACATGCACGCCGTCATACCCATCCCCCACCCAGCCGGCGGCCACCCAGATGTTGCCGTCGATGTCGGCCCGGATTCCGTCGGCGAACCCGGCCACCTTCTTGCCGTCCAGTTCCATCTCCATCGAGACGAACTGTTTCCCCTTGCTCAGCTTCACCCCGTCG
>JBKCTR010000883.1:0-2162 GCA_046318755.1 Planctomycetaceae bacterium | reverse complement strand
GCCAGGCGGGGCAATTCGATCGCCGCCACGCACCCCTTGTCGAAGACCACCTCACCCCCCCCAGCAGGGCGGCGGTGTTGATCGCCAGATCGGGCTGGTGCCCCACGATCGCCACCCGACTCACCTCGTGGCTGGCGGCGGCCTCCAGAATCGCATGCGGGGTGCAGCCTGGCCCCAGCGTTGACTCGTGCAACACTGCTTTTTTCTTGTGTCCAAACGCCTTGGCCAACAACTCGGCGGTCTGCACCGCCCGCACGAGGGGGCTCGTGAGGATGATCTCCGGACCGGTCGCTTCTTCGGCCTGCCACTCCGCGAACTCCTTGAACTTGCGGATCCCCTTTTCCGTCAGCGGGCGCTCGGCATCGGTCCCCGGAAACTCCTCGGGCTCCACCGCCACAGCATGCCGCACCAGCCAAATCTGCATCATCTTGATCCTCGTCGTTCGGGAGATTGATTCCTGGACCGCACCACCTGCCACGGGATGACGAGCGGTCCCGGAGAGTGGAACACGCAGTCCCCGGTCGGAGACGGGGCGAGCGCTTTCAATCTACACCATCTCGGGCCTCGCTGACCCAAAATGGCACCGGCTTTTTTTGACTCGTCGGCACGCGGCGCGGCCCACCTCCAGCGACCCCACGGGCGGTAGGCCCCTCCCGAACATGGTCCCCAGTCCTCCCGCCGAGGATTTCACCCCTCCCGGAAAACAGGAAACCGCGGATGGGCCATCGCCATTCCGCGGTTTCCGTTGGCAAACTTCCCGCTCTCGAATCACGACGAGCGGAGGGTCTGTCTCCGAATTACTTCTTCGCCAGCTCGGCTTCGATCGCCGCGATCACTTCCTTGGCGTCGGGCTTGGTGCGGGGCGAGAACCGGCCGACCACCGTGCCGTCGCGGCCCACCAGGAACTTCTCGAAGTTCCAGCTGATTTCCCCTTCAGGCCCGCCGGCAACCTTCTGAGCAGTCAGGTACTTGTACAGATCGCACTTGGTATCGCCCTTGACCGACACCTTCGACAGCATGTCGAACTTCACGTTGTAGTTGTCTTTGCAGAACTTGGCGATTTCGACGTCGGTCCCCGGTTCCTGCTTGCCGAAGTCATTCGCCGGCACGCCGACGATCGCCAGCCCCTTCTCGGCGTACTTTTCGTGCAGCGCTTCCAGCTCTTTGTACTGCGGGGTCAGGCCGCACTGGCTCGCCACGTTGACGAACAGCACGACTTTCCCCTGATACGCGGCCAGGTCAACTTCCTTACCGTCGAGCTTCTTCATCTTGAACTTGTAGACGTCGGCCACTTTCGCCCCCTTGTCGTCGGCACCCACAGTTCCCACCACCACCGCCAGGGCCAGGCCCAGCGCCACGCTGACAATCCGCTGCATCGAAGTTTCCCTCGGCTTGAAGTGATTTGAAATCCTTCCGAAAGCCCCGTGCTCCCGGAAGGCATCAACCTTTCTTGAGAATAGGAACCTGGGTTGCCGTTTCCCAGTGGACTGTGCCGGCCGGGGTGCTGACATCTGGCGAACTGCCCCGCCCCCGTGCCGCTCCCAAACAAAAACCCGGGATCAGTCCGAATGCCTGATCCCGGGTGGGTTTGACCGGGAGAGGCCTCAGACCACGATCTCAAAACCCTTCCGCTGCTCGCGCCCTTCCCACTGCGCGGCCTCGGCATCGTTGACGATGTGCTCGGTCTCGGGGTTCCACTCGATCTTCCGTCCCAGCCGGATGGCGATGTTCGCCAGGTGGCAGGTGGTCATCGCGCGGTGGTGGGTGTAGACGTCGGAAATGGGTTGCGTCCGGTCTTTGAGGCACTCGAAGAAGTTCCCCATGTGGTTGCCGGGCTTCTTTCCCTTGTACAGCTTCGCGAAGACCTCTTCGGGCAACGGATTGGTCTTGAGGTCTTCCACGGGTTTGCCCGTGATTTTGCCCCGGTTGACGAACAGCCGGGCGTCGCTTCCCTCAATAAGAATCCCGTTGTCGAACTCGGGATGCGTGTCGACGATGTGCAATTCGGCTCCGTTGGCGAAGACGCACTTCACGTGGAACTTCTCGGCCACGTTGTAGCGGTTCGTCTGCTGGGGAACCCCCCCCTTCATCTCACAGGGGTGGGTGGCCGGTCCCTCGATCGAGACCGGGCCGGTGTTGTCGAGCCCCATCGCCCACTGGGC
>JBKCTR010000882.1:0-21173 GCA_046318755.1 Planctomycetaceae bacterium | reverse complement strand
CCCGTCGATGAAGCGGAAACATATGATCCGGCCGGGCGTTCCGGCGTGGTCGGACGTTGTCGCCCGTAGAACAGGGTGCCGTTCACGAGGAAACACACTCCCGCGAGTGGTCCGCCGCCTGGCAGGACCGGACCAATGGATGGGCCGCGGAGGCAGACAGGCACTCCAAGCCAGATCGGGGAGGGCGGGATCCCACCCCAGAGCGAGATCGATGGGACTCTTTGACAAGCTGAAACAGGGTCTGCAGAAGACCAAACAGTTGCTGCAGACCGACATTCGCGACCTGTTCAAGACGGGTGAGATCCTCACCGAGGAGAAACTCGAACAGTTTTTCGCTCGTCTGATCCGGACCGACATGGGGGTTCCGGCCGCCCGTGCGATTGTCGACGAGCTGCGGCTCAAGCACATGGGCCGAACGGTGGTCCTGGACGAGATTTGGCAGACGGTCAAAGACAAGCTCAAGTTGCTGTTGAAGGGTGAGAGTCAGAACACTTGGGATCCCAATTTTCCTTTGGCCCCGCTCAATCTGGCGGCCACCGGCCCCACCGTGATTCTGGTGGCCGGCGTGAATGGCGTCGGCAAGACCACTTCGATTGCCAAGCTGGCCAACCTCCTGCACAAGGCGGGAAAGAAAGTGGTCCTGGCGGCGGGAGACACCTTTCGGGCGGCCGCGGTCGAACAACTGACCATGTGGAGCCACCGTATCGGTTGTGAAATTGTCACCAAGCCCAGTGGCTCCGACCCGGCGGCAGTCGCCTACGCCGGCTGTGTCCGGGCGCTCGAAATTGGTGCCGACATCGTGGTGGTTGACACGGCGGGCCGGCTGCAAACGCAGCAGAACCTGATGAAACAGTTGGAAAAGATTCGCCGGGTCCTGGGTGATCGCATTCCCGGCGCGCCCCATGAGGTGCTCTTGGTGCTTGATGCCACGACGGGACAGAATGGTGTGAGTCAGGCCCAAAAGTTTTCTGAGTCGGTTGCCTGTACCGGTCTGGTTCTGGCCAAGCTCGACGGGACCGCCAAAGGAGGGGTGGTGGTGGCAATCCGTGGGCAGATGAACCTCCCCGTCAAATACGTCGGCGTGGGGGAACAAATCGATGATCTCGAAGTGTTCAACGCCGACCAGTTCGTCGAGGCGCTCTTCTCGGGAGAATAGTGTCTCTGGAGTGTGACGCGCGAATTGGCAACTCGCTGCGAATGCTCTTCCAGATCGATACCGCCACGCGACGCGGCGGGCCTTCTCGTTCATCCGGCGTGAGGGAGATCATCAATCCGTGTCGGGGAGTGGCTCGATGATGACCTGTCGATAGCTGATGCCGCCCAGCTCTCCGTCGAGACACACGCTTCCTGACGGGGGAATATTGGGGTCGCTGAGACTGGCATCGAGCACGGGTTCTCCATTGATTCGCGCTGTGGCCCGGTCTCCTTTGACCTCCAATTCCAGCGAGTTCCATTCGCCGGCCGGACGAATGGGATGGGCGCTTGGGGGCTTGATGCCAAACAGCGCTCCGGTGGAAAAGCGATCGGGAGAGGCGAGTCCGGCATCGTTCGACAACTGCAACTTCCAGGCGTTTTTGCGCAGTGGGCCACTGCCAGAGTAGCGAAAGAAGACCCCTCCCTGGGCAGTGGCCTCGGTGGTGCGCCAGTCGAGCGTGATCCGAAAGTTGCGGTAGGTGAGGCCCGAGGCCAGGTAACCTCCAGTCGCTCGGGGTTGTTGGGGCTCCCAGACATCCGCCCCGGGTTGGTGCCACCTTTGGCCTCCCTGGGGGATCCACTTCAGTCGCGAGGGAAAAGCCGCCAACTCGTTCCGCGCCGCGACCGCCTCGGGCGAATGGGGGGCCCGTCGCACCAACTGTTCGATCAAGCGTCGGGCCTGGGAGAGATTGCCCGCCTCGGCTTCGCAGCGCAGTTCCAGCAACTCCCGCGCGTTCCATCGCGCGCGGAATGAATCTTGTTCCCCTTCCGCACGCTGCAGGCGATTGCGGAAGTCGGCCGTTTCGGTCTGGTCGCCCCACAGCAGCATCTGCGTTGATTCCAGACTGGACTGGGGTGAGCTTCCCTCCTCGGCCCGGTCGGCCAGCATGACCAGTTCGTTGACCGGAAGGTCCTTCAAAACCCAACGGCGCTCTTGTCCCGAGTTTGTCTTGGTCACCACTGTCCCACTGGCGGCATCCACTTCTGCCACAGTGCGGTTGCCACCCCCCAGCCGCAGTTTGTCTCCCGGCTGCAGCGTCATCAACGCCCGCTGCAGACGCTGCCAGAAACTACGGGCCAATTCCAGCTCGACGGCGTCCCCCTGCAGTACGGCTGCCGTCGCCGGATCGGTCTGCTGTTGGCTTTTCTCGGTCCACAGTTGGTGCGCGGCATCCAGGTTGCCGGTCAGCAAATGATCCACCAGTCGACGGCGAAACGCGGGATAGTCAGGGACTTCCCGTGGTGGAGTGTCCTTCGTGTCCGGAGTCAGTGGTGTCTTGGACTCGGGTTGCTCGGGCCGAGTTTCGGTGACGAGCGGTGTCGAAACGTGCGGCCGACCGACCAAGGTGAGACCGTGTGAAGGTGCGCCTTGAATGCGGAGAGCGGACAGGGATGGTTGTCCGTTGGTCGCTTGGGCGAACCAGAGCCATTGCTCATCGTGGCTGAGGGCAAAGCCCTGCGAAAGGCCGGAATCGCCCGCCAAGGCCTCGGGCAGCTGGCACACCGATTTGCCGTTCTCGAATGGGTTCCCTTGATCCTGGCGGCGGGCCTTCAGCAGCCTCTTGTCAGCCAGCCAATACCACATCGAACCGTCGGCGGAGAGGCAGGGGGCGTTCACCGGAGCTGGGCGGGTTGGCCCAGAGAAAGCGAATTCGGATGAGTCTTCTCTGCGGCGGGCGGTCCGCAGGTGATGAGGGGCTGGCTCGGTGGTGAAGACCAGCAGCTGCCGTGTGTCTGGGGTGAGAAAGGCCCGAGTCCAACGTGCGGTGGACTCTTCCTCAAACAGCAGGGGAGGGCCGGAGCGAAAGGCTTCTGACCTTTCCGAACGAATCAGCGAGCGGATTTGTCGCTGGAGCGGAAGGACATACGCGACCTGCAGCCCATCGCGGGAGGCTGACGGGCTGGTGACCAACTCCGAGGTGCGCTGCACCAGCACCGCCGGCTCAAACATCAGGTCGGGGTGACTGCGCTGGGCGTGGAAGACACCGCGACCGGCTGAGCTCTCGCCACAGAAGAACAGATCGAGACCGTCCTGGGAGATCCAGGGAGTCTGAGGTTGGCCTTCGGGCAGCACCTGGGAGAGGTCGACCAATTGTCCCACGGGGGTCTGGTGAAACGGTGAGGCGAAGTACCCGGTTGGTTCGCCGAAGGGATCGTAGGTGGCCGTGAATGAGACCGTCTCGCGTTCGATAATCACCACCTGTTGAGTGATGTCCCGGTAGCCTTTGCGAGCCAGACGAAAGGATCGGGGGCCGGGCTCCAGTGGAATCTCGCAGGGTGTCAGCAGCAGTTCGCCCTGCTCGTCCCGGGCGACAATGCCATCCACTTCCAAAAGGAAACCCGGTTCGTTGGTCTCCACGGTCACCAGGAAAGGCTCCTGGGGTTTCCCACGCTGTGCAGCGCTGCGGGACGCGGAAGAACGCTCGGTTTCAGAGGGGCGGGAAGTCTGCCGGGAATCGAGCGCTGTGGACGTCTTTTCGGCGGCGGTGTTGTCTGCGCGAGCGTTGGACTTGCGACGGGGACGAGAGTCCGGCCGCGAGGGCGTTCGGGAATGGGCCGCAGGGGGGCGGGCGGGCCGGATGGGAGATTGCCTCCATGCCCACAGCCCAAAGCCGCCCAGCAGGGCAAAAACCACTCCGGCGGCGATTGAGTAGGGAGTACCGCGTCGACGGGGGGAGGATCGCGGAGTCATGGGCAGGCCTGTCCGTGGGGAAGGCGAGAAAAGGATGTGGCTCACGCCGAGCGGAAGGAGGACGGCGACAAGGTGGGAACCGACGCCAAAAACGAGATCGTACTGCGGGGGGGCGAGAGCGGCAAACTGGTATCGATTCCCAACGCCTGTATACTCCGGGAAGGTGTGTTCTGTTCCGTTTCGTGTTTGGAAAGTGTTGCCGTGGCCGACTCGCAAGTTCCCTCGCCAGTTCCGGGGGGTCCGCCAGCCTCCGAGGATTACTCCGTCTCGCAGTCTCACAGGACCGATGCCGGGCGCTTTACCGAGGAAGAGCTCAAGGGCATGGTGGCGGACGTACCACGGCCGGTTTCGGAAGTGCGGGCTCGGGCCGACGCCGAATTGGCCCGGCGGGGGGCGTTCTGGGCGCTCTGGGGCTGCAACCTGATCGTCTTCGCCTCGAGCGTCTGCATCATGGTGGTGGAGCTGTGCGCGTCGCGGCTCATTGCGAGTTACCTGGGGAGTTCCCTCTACACGTGGACCTCGGTCATTGGGGTGGTGTTGGCGGGCATTTCCATTGGGAATTACCTGGGAGGCTGGATTGCGGAGCGGTTTGATCCCCGCCGATCGCTGGGATGGCAGTTCCTGCTGTCGGGATTGCTGACCGCTTCCGTGCTGTTCACGAATCAATATGCGGCCAATCTGAACCAGAATCGCCCCGACACCATCGCTTGGCAGGGTTGGGTCATGCTGTTGGTGGCGCTGGTGTTTCTGCCCCCTTCAATTGCGCTGGGAACGATTTCTCCAGTGACGGCCAGTCTGGCGCTGCGGCGTACCCAGCGAACCGGGGTGACCGTGGGCAACATTTATGCCTGGGGGGCGCTCGGATCGATCGTGGGGACCTTTCTGGCCGGTTTTTGGCTGATGGACGAATTGGGGACCCGCCACATCATCTGGATCACCGCCAGCGTGTTGCTGTTGCTGGGGGCGATTGTGTCGGGAAGCCAGAAGGCGCTGCGGGTGTTCCTGCTGTTTGGAGGGTTGCAGTTCGTGGCGATGCTGGGGATTGTGTCCGCGGTGACCGCTGGACAACTCGAGGCGCTGACCCGCCAGGGGATGCAGCTTGTCCATGTCGCGACGGGCCACGACACGCGGGCGGAAGCGTTCGCCGCCGATGCAGTGCGCGAACAGGAAGCCCGCCAGCAGGGGAATGAGCGGGTGGCCGATGCCGCCCGGCAGCAGATCTTGCGGCGGGCGGAATGGCGGAACGCGGAGGAAGACTGGGGCACTTGGGCCAACGGACTCGGGCGCAAGGTTCACGATGTGGGACTGCATTTGAAACTGCGTCGAGACCAACTCGACGAGTATCTTGATGAGAGCGACTACTACGCCATCAACATCTATCCCGCGCGGCAGGACGGAGAGATGGTGAAGGTGTTGCGGCTCGATTACCTCATCCACAGCTACTACAACCCGGCGGCACCCAACCGCCTGCACTACGACTACGAACAGGTCTATGCCGCCTTGACCGAGCGGGCGGCCGAAGGCTGGAACCGGTCGGTTTCGATTCCGCTGGAAGCGGAGCTGGGAGAGCGGTTGACGGCCCTGGCGCTGCCATCCCGCATGACCTACGACCCCCAGACCCAGCGGATGAGCGTCTCGGGTGCGCTGCGGGCTGACGAAGCTCTCGATCTGCTGTCGGCCGTTGCCGATGCGCCACTGTGGCAGGCGATTTCCGGCCCCTGGCGTGAGACAAGCCGAAATTGGCGGGAAAACACCCAGTTCACGCAGGGTCAGTTGGTGGTTCCCTGGTCTCCTCCCGCCGAGACGGCCGAGTTTCTACAGGATGTGCCCGAAGGACAAATGGCACCGGGGATCCGGTACGACGCCCGCCTGGGAGGATTGATCTTCTCGGAGCCATTCTCGATGTCTTCGGCGATCGAGGCGCTGATTGTCGCTGGGCCGCCCAATGCCATCCGGCTGTTGCGGGATCTGTACCACCGATCCCGGCAGACCAGCGCATTGTTCATCGGCGGGGGAGGGTTCATTTTCCCGCGCTGGCTGGAATCCGAATTCTCCTGGCATCCCCGGATTGATGTGGCCGAGATCGATCCCGCGGTTCTCCTGGCCGTTCAGCGTGAGATGGGACTGTCGACCAAGTCGGGTCCACCCAGCGAAGGGGGAACCTGGATTCAAACATCGATTGGCGACGCGCGGCTGTTTGTGGACGATCGAGTTCGAAAAAACCGGGGGCTTCCCGGGGATCAGGCGGTCACTTACGACTTTGTGTACGGCGATGCGTTTAACGACCTCTCGGTCCCGTGGCACCTGACGACGCGTGAGTTCAGCGAGCAGGTCCGCGAGTTGTTGACCCCCGGCGAAGGGGTGTATCTGGTCAACATTATCGACGTCTATCCCCGGTCGAAGGTTCCCGGCCGGAAAGCCCGGGCCCAGCAAATCGATCTGCCTGGGTTGCAGCCTCCCTTTCCAGAGGAATGGTTTCCCGACATTGTGTCGAGCGACCGCTGGTATCCCGGACGGAAGCGGCCCCAACTGCAGATTCGCCGCCAGGGAGAAGACCGGTACACGTTGGGTTTTCGTGGAGTCTTGGAGGATGACCTGCTAGCCACGCTGTTGCGGGAGGCCGAGGGGAATGCCAACCTGCAGGCCCACCTGAGGGCCCTGCAAAGGTTGACCCAGGCCGATCTGCTGGGACGATTTCTGGGGCGTTATCTGCAGACCGTGCGGAGCGTGTTTCCCTACGTGTATGTCTTCACGAGTGATGATCGCCAGGGAGAGCCCGGAGAACGCCGCGATACGTTTGTTGTGGCCTGTTCCCTCAAAAAGCTCGACTGCGAGAACCTCTACGCGAGCGGGAACTACTGGCATTCGTCACCGTTCGCCGCCAGCGAGCGTGATCCCGAGAGTGGAACCGTGGTCGATTCGGGTCATATGCCAGCGCTGTTGCAGATTTCCCGGGGAGTTGAATTGACCGATGACTTTTCCCCGGTCGACAACCTGCTGGCTCCCGTCTTCGCGAGCCGGAATGAGGAAGAGGATTGAGCGGCTTACCGACGGGATCGACGACGACGGAAGGGGCGTTGGACTTCGGGGTGATTCCCGGCGCGTCCCAATCACTGGCTCCCTTTCGCTCACCGCGGTCGGCCTACATTCATGTCCCCTTCTGCCGTCGTCGTTGTGATTACTGCGACTTCACCCTGGTTGTCGGCGGTGAAGGGATGGTACGGCGTTACCTCGCCGCGTTGGAACGCGACCTGGAGCGGTTGCGGGAGCCTGTCGAGATCGACACCCTCTTTTTGGGAGGGGGGACACCCACGCACTTGGAGGCGGCCGATCTGCAGGGGCTGATGTCCCTGCTTCATCGCTGGTTTCGATTGGCGACGGGTGCCGAGTTTTCGGTCGAGGCCAATCCGCTCGATCTGCTGGATGAGAAACGGGTCGAGGTCTTGAGGACCGCTGGGGTCAACCGGGTCAGCCTGGGGGCCCAGTCGTTCCAGGATGAGGAATTGCGTTTGCTGAGTCGGGATCACAGGGGGGACGAAGTCTGCGAGGCGGTCGCCCGGATTCAACCGTGGATTCCGAATGTCTCCCTGGATCTGATCTTTGGCGTTCCAGGACAGACCTGGGAGTCTTGGCGGGAGAACCTCGAAAGGGCTCTGGCGCTGCGCCCTCAACATCTCTCGACCTACGGTCTGACGATTGAAAAGGGGACCAGGTTCTGGAGTCTGACCCAGTCGGGAAAGTTGCGGCCTGCTCCCGAAGATCTGGAGTCGCGGATGTATGAACTGGCGATGGATCTGTTGCCGTCCCGCGGATTCCACCAGTATGAACTGTCAAATTTCGCTCAGCCCGGCTGGGAGTGCCGCCACAATCAGACCTACTGGTCGGGGTGGACGTACCATGGATTTGGGCCGGGTGCGGCCCGCTACCTGAATGGAACTCGCGAAGTGGGGCATCGCAGCACCACCACCTGGCTGCGACGCATCGAGGCGGGAGAGGATCCTGTGGGCTACCGCGAGACGCTCTCGGACGAAAATCGGGCCCGCGAGGCGTTGATTCTGGGACTGCGGCGCGAGCGGGGCGTCTGCCGCCACGAGCTGCTTCGAGACCAGGGAGCCGACCTGGATCAATTGGGGGGCGAGACGTGGACGAAACTGAGGGCGAGGGGACTTGTGGAGCCCACCGCCGAGGGCTACCGATTGACCCGGGCGGGGCGGTTGCTGGCGGACAGCGTTACAGTCGAGTTGGTGGGAAGCGAATAGGCGGGGCGTGAGTTCGTCTCGACCGACGGGGGGTAGCCCCGGCGAATGTTGTGCAGTCCGGACGAATGGCGATTCTCGGGAAAGTCATTCCCTCGGCGGTCCTGGGGAGGACTCCCCGGAACTGCGGAAGTCATTTTTCAAAAGGGCCTATTTCACCAGACTGCGCACCGGTGCGGTGGCCGACTCGGCGTCGAGGGGAGGAGGAACATATTCGTCTGCAGCCTCCACGGAAGGCCTGCGGCTTTTCGCGGTCTTGGGAGACTTGGTTCCCTTGCCTTCCTGGTCCTTGTCTTTTTTCGGCTGGTCCTTGTCCGCAGCGGGGGCCGGGGGGACATCGGCGGACTTCGCCGGTTTTGGTCTTTCGGGCTTGATCAATTCGCAGGTCAAGTGGGAATGGGTTTCCTTTACCTGCTTTTTCAGCATCACCCGCTTTTTACGGGGGGTGCATTCACACGCCAGGCACTCTTCGGACGAGAAGAGTCGCGGAGTGCAAGGTTGGCAATACAGTTTCTCGCGGCACCAATAGACCCATTTCTTGGTGGTCTTTTCCTTGCAGGTGCGTTGGCAGGTGCTGCACCAGAGTTCCGGATCCTGGCTGTTCTCGCAGCATTGATCGCAGAGGTCGGTGGCGAACAAGGGGGAGGAGATCAGGCCTCCCAGCAGCAAGGCGACTTGGGCCGTGAGGGCAAACCACACACCGGTGTGGCGAGCTGTGAGATGACTGGGCATTGTGTGAACCTAGGAAAATCCAACGATGATCGTCGATTTGTGTGGGAGTCTGAGGAAATGCGTGTAGGGGCCGAAGTGTGACGTTCTGGCCAGCTTAGAAGTCGTGAGCCAGCCGCATGCCGAACCCCTGAATGATCCCGTCGTACTTGGCGACCACCGACTGCCGGTCGGTGATGCTGTCGTTGAACTGCACCTTCATGTTGGGGTTGAGGAACCAATTCAGGCCGGCGGTGTAGTCGTTCAGGATGCCACCGTTGAGACCTTTGTCGTTGAGGTCGAGGTAGTTGTATCGCAATCCGACCTGCCAGGCTCCCAGCCCCCCGGTCGTACCATCGCCACTCTTGGTGAAGAACGCGTTTTCGTGCGGGATGACTCGTTCGAAGATCCCACCGGCGCGGCGGTATTCCCGGAACTCTCCGGTCAGGAAATACAGCACTTCGACATAGCCACCGTGATAGATTGCGGTGCCGACAGTCGGCTTGTTGTAGAGCGCCGCGTTGTGGATGGGGTTGAACAGATACTCCGCTGTGAACGTCCAGGGACCGAGGCCGCTGGCGAGCTCGAAATTGTACTGCTGCTGGTTGTCACCCTCGATGATTCCGGTGTCGGCATAGAGGGGCCAGAGAGCACTCAGTCCGGCCCGTTCTGGACCACGGGTCCGCCAGCGGTAGGTGCTGTTTTCCATCCCGGCCTGGCGGGCGCTGGCTCCCAGGTGCAACAGGCCCCGGCCGTCGTCCACATACCACGGCAACCAGGTGAGACGCCCGGTGATCGAGTACACGCCAATTTCGACCGACGAGGCGAACAGATTGTTGCCCGGCTTGAAAACGCCGATGGCCCAGGTGGTGCGTTCCTCAAAGGCCGTGTCGAAGAATTGAATGCCGGGCGAGAATCCATTGACGAACCCGCCATAGAACGCATCCTGGTTGAACGACCGCTCCATGAAGTTGAGGAACCGGCTGCTGGTCAGGTGCTCGAACCCGATCGGTTCCTTTTGGTTTCCGACCCGCATGTTCCCCACCACCGGCAGCTTGGTGAAGGTCCACCACAGGTCGGTGGGGGCGACCAACGATGTGGCATTGGCCACGCCGGGGAACGCGGGAGAGGTACCGGCCGAGTTCACGAAATCGAACTCGGCCGCCCATTCGATCTGTTCCCACATCGTGCCATCGACCCGCAACCGGGCGCGGCGGAAGTCCACACCATCATGAATCGGGTTGCGCAGACTCGGATCGTCATTGACATTTTCCGGGACGATGAACCAGGACGAATCGAATTGGGTCCGGCCCCCACGTGAACCCGGAAGTCTTTGTTCTTGGTGGCCAGTTCCAACCCGTTGTTCCAACTCGCCGACATCGAGAGATCGCTGCCGACCTCATACCACTCCTCCTCCGGTGGGGACGCTTTCTTGTCGGCCGATTTTCCCTCGCCAGACTTTTTTTAGAGTCTGCCTTGTCGGCGATGGGGTAAAACTGGAACCCTTCGTCGTCGGAGTCGTCTGTTTCGTCCGACGACGGATCGTCCTCCAGCACTTGCTGGTCTCGCAGTGCCTGGATGAGAGCACGGTTCGTCTTCTCCAGTTCCTCAACTCGCGTCCGCAGGTCGTCCGTGCCGGTGACATCCTCCTGGGCAGACAGGTTGTCGACTCCCAGGCCCAGCAGGCAGGCCAGTGCAACAATCCAGCGGCGACGGGGGGCGCGGCGGTGGGAGCCTCGCTGTGCGGATGCTGGCTCAGGAGACTGAGTGGCAACAGTCATCAGTGAGGTCTCCGGATTCAATTGAGAGGCGTTCCTGAGGACGCCAAGTCGGCGAAAGTGGGATGGTAGGCGAGTGTCCACTATGGAAAGCTGGATCTGAGAATTCGGCTTGTGACGGTTGTGCCGAATCCGCCGATTCAACGGCTTGTATCGGTTGTGACGGATTCGACGTTGTAAAAAACTATGGATCTTTGCAGGCCCTTGCCGAATCTTCATAATTTGGCAGGTCACGATCAAACGGGATCAGCTTGCTTTTGCCTTTCGTCTGGCCGATCGGCGGCTGGTCCTCTCCGAAGAATCTTGCGTTTTCAAGCTGTGACTTGGAAGTTTTCGCCCGCAACCCGGGCCTCGCGAGCGCCAGGGAATGCCGCTGACTTTCCCGGTCGGCCGAGCGATTGATTTTCCATTCAAGATTCCGAAATCGGCGGCGAATAGCATCCCAGAGACACCGGGAGGATCAGTGTGGTCACACCCGTCCATGTGTCGCATCGCCGCCTGTTCGGGAGAACGGAAATGCTCAAGAAGTCTTTGATTGCCCTCGCAGTGGCTGGAACTCTGGGGACATTGGGGTTTGGTAGGGATTTGTACAGTTACTTGAGGACTGCCGGGGGAGAGGCGCGGCAAGCCCTCAAGGCGGGAGTCCCCATCGAATTCGAAATACAGCGGGCGCGGGACATGGTTGAAAGCCTGATTCCCGAGGTCCGTACCTGTATGCATGTGATTGCTGAGGAGGAGGTGAACATCGATCACCTCAATCGGGAAATCGCCAAGGCCGAGACGGGTTTGGAGCGCCAGAAGTCCGAGATCCTCGTGATGCGGAAGGATTTGGAGTCGAACCAGGCGACATTTCAGTATGCCAGCCGTCGCTACACGGCCGAGGAAGTTCGGCATGATCTGGCGCAGCGGTTTCAACGGTTCAAGACCGCCGAGTCGACTCTCGCAAGCCAGCAAGAGATCCGGCGGCAACGGGAGCGTTCGCTGGTGGCGGCGCGCGAGAAGCTGGAGTCGATGCTGAATGAGAAGCGGACGATGGAGGTGGAGATCGAGCACCTTGAGGCGCGGTTGAAGCAGGTTCAGGCGGCCCAGGCGGCCAATCATCTCAGTGTCGATGATTCCGGACTCAGCCGGGCACGCCAGTTGATTACCGAATTGAACAAGCAGATGGATGTGGAAACCAGACTGTTGGACTCCCAGGGGCACTTCACCGGGTTGATTCCTGTGTCGACCCGAGAGCCAGTTCCTGCCGATCTCGCCCGGCAGATTGACCAACACTTTGGAACCGTGCCTCAAACCGAGTCGGCCGAGGGATCCTCGCGAGTCGCCAACCTGGGGGGGAAATAATCCCCGGGGAAATGTCGTTGCCGATGTGAGCTTATGTTCCTGTTGTTTCTGGCCAGCCAAGCCTGCCGGATGGGAGGATTCTCAAAAGTCCTCCCATCCGGCTGTTCCATTTTGTGAACGGGATCCTGTACGGGGTGGAGGGCTGGTTTCGATTCACAAATCGTGGTGATCCCGCAGGGGCTGGCGCTCGTTCCCCTTCCAGCGGCTGCGGATGGCCAGGAAGAACCTTCTCACCCAGACAGCCAGCCAACCGGGTTTTGCTGATGTCGTTCCAGGTTTCCGATCACTCCGTTGAAAACGATCCCCGCCCGCGGGACTTCGAATTGTGGATTGACCGGGTCGGGGTGTATCGGGTTTCTCTGTCCCCGGAGTTCTGGATTGGTGGTCCCGGCCAGCCAGAGCAGCCTGGACTCTTGTCGATGTTGGCCCGGCTCTCGCGGCATCACGCGCGGCTCATTCGCAGTGGCGAAGGTTATCTCGTTCGCAGTGATCGCCGGGTGGTGGTGGGCCAGACGACGGTGGTGGGAGCGCACGAGCTCGCCGACGGTGCCGAGCTTGATCTGGGTGAGGGGGTCCGTCTGCGACTGCGGGTTCCCCATCGGCTCAGCCCCTCCGCCCGACTGGAATTTGTCAGCGATCATCAGCCGGTGCGGCGCGCGGATGGGGTGATCTTAATGAGCGGCACCTGCCTTTTGGGGCCCGGGGAAGATTGTCATGTGGTCTGTCCCGGTTGGGGACAGACCGTGGTGTTGATGGAACGTGGGGGGAGGCTCTGGATCAAAGGGAGTGCGGGCCTGTGGCTGAATGGTTCCCCGGGAGACGCCACCGTCCCCCTCGAAGACAACGCGTTGATTGAGGGGGAAGACTTCCGCTTTCGCGTGGAGGTGATTGGCTAATGTACCGTTTTCAATGTGGTGACCGACCTCTGCCCGGGATCCGGATCGAGCGGCCTGTCGACCGTGGTGGTTTCGGCGAGGTGTATCTCGGGGTGACCGATCAGGGAAAGCAGGTGGCCCTGAAGTGGGTTTGGCAACACTCGCCCGTGGAGTTGCGCGGGGTCCGCGAATGCCTCAATTTCCGCCATCCGCACCTGGTTCAAATCCATGACATTCGTCTCGGGTCCCAGGGAGAGCTCTGGGTGGTGATGGAGTGGATCGATGGTCTCGACCTCGCGACACTGCTGCGCGACAACCGACAGGGGGTCTCTCCGCGCCGGGTGGCGGAATGGCTGGGTCAACTGGCCGGGGCGCTCGACTACCTGCATCAACGGGGGGTGGTGCATCGCGACTTGAAGCCCGGCAATCTGTTGCTCGAGGAGGGGCGGGTCAAGCTGGGAGATTTCGGCCTCGCGAAGCAAATCTGGCCCACTCCTGACGGACCTCATTCCGAGTGTGTCGGAACCGTGCACTATATGGCCCCCGAAGTGGCGCGCGGACAATATGGCCCCGCCAGCGACGTCTACAGTCTCGCTGCGTTGACGTACGAACTGCTGTGCGGCGAGGTTCCCTTCCCGGGAGAAACTCCCGCCGAAGTGCTGATGAAGCATCTCTCGGCCACCCCCAGTCTGGAGCGTGTTTCACCTCACCTGCAGCCACTGTTGCAGCGGGCCCTCGCCAAGGATCCCGCGGTGCGTCCGGCCACCGCCGGTGAATTCGCCCGAAAATTTCGGGACTTGGCCGCGTCGTCTGCTGATCCTGGGGAGGAGATGTGTCACGAGGTTTCGGCATCCGTCGACGCGCCTGTTGTGGAATTCAGACAACGCGTGGGTTGTGAGCAGGCCCCCAGAGTGCTGACGCGGCCGAACGCGCGGCACCGCCGCAGGCTGTGGGCCGAATTGCTACGGAACCCGGCAATCCCGGTTTGTCTGGTGGTGACCGCGATGTTTCTGATTCCCCTGATCTGGAGCCACACTGGCCGGATCGCGCCTCTGGTGATCTGGGGGCTGGTCGCCACCTTCGGCTTCTGGCTGCAGACGGTGCTGCGTCGGATGGTCAGCCGGACACAGCGGCCGGGAGCCGCTCTCCGGCTGGTGAAGTGACTCCGCCTGAGTCCGGTTCACCACCGAAGTTTCCTCCCCGGTGCCGCGACGAATCGCGCGGGGCAGATGCGATGGCCCCGAGCTTGGGACCGGTGTCAATCGCGACCAAAGCGAGCCAGCACCGAAGTGTTGGGTACTGTCTGATGTTGGCAGCTCATTCTCCCGGCCATCTGCATCCCGCGGTCGAAGGCATCGCTGCTTGACACTCTGCCCTCCCCGGCGAGACAGTAGCCCGACGGCTGGACGAACAGCCGGACGAGGCCGTTTCTTCAGGGAGATCCAGCGATGCGAGTTTCGAACGGACAGGGGGGCCGGACTTGGTCGCTCACAACGGGTTGGGGGAGTGTCTGGCTGGTCATGCTCTCCCTGTGGATTCTGCCTTTCCGCGGACAGGCCCAGGAGGTCGACAAATCCCAGCCTCCCCCGGAATGGCAATATGAAGCACGCTTGCTCCGGCCGTTCTGGGAGGGGAGGGTGATGGAGGGGGAATCGGTTCTGTTTCTGCGCACAGCCGAGGGAGCGCCGGCACGAGCCAAAGTGCTGTTCCCCATCGAAGAGATTCTGTCGGTCCGGAACTCGGATGGTGATGTGAGCTACGAAGCCGGACGTGATTACCAGTTTCAGCCCGGGTCTCGGGAGATTGTGCTGCCGCCTGGATCGCGGATCACGTCCAGCACGCCGGCCGATTTGCGACGACCGGCTGGCACGCAGAAGTACCGCCTGACGCACCGCGATGGAGATGGCGAGATCTACTTTGGAGGACGGCTGGAGTATCACGCCCTCCAGACCTGCATCACATATCGTCATGCCGCGGATTTGTGGAAGGGACCAATTCCCCAATTTGATCCGGCCCGCCTCCCCAAGTCGGTGGCCCGCCTGCTCAACAAGCAGCCCCTGGCGATGGTGGTGATTGGCGACAGCATTTCCGCCGGGTGCAACGCTTCGGGCTGGGCAGGGGGACCACCCTACCAGCCGGCCTATCCCGAGTTGACCCGGCTGCACCTTGAAAAGCGTTTCGGTGGCAAGGTGACGCTGGTCAATCCCTCGGTCAGTGGCACCGACACCGTTTGGGTGTTGAAATCGATCGACAAGGTCGTGGAGAGCGAACCCGATCTGGTTCTGATTGCCTTCGGGATGAATGACGCCGCGGGGCGTCCCGCGGCGGAATACCAAGCCAATATTCGCAAGATTATGGAACAAGTGCGGGAGAAACGGCCGGACTGCGAGTTTGTGCTGATTGCCCCGATGTTGGGGAACCGGGATTGGACAACGCTCAAGCAAGAACTGTTTCCCCAGTATCGAGATGCGCTGCAAGCACTGGCCGGACCGGGCATTGCCGTGGCGGACCTGACCTCGGTCTGGACCGAGTTTCTCAAGAACAAGCACGATTGGGACCAGACTGGCAACGGCGTCAATCACCCGAATGATTGGGGACACCGGGTTTACACACAGGTGATTGTGCAGCAACTCGATCCCCGAGGAGTTCCGTTGGTCGGTGGGGAGGCTCCGCGGACCATCGCTGCGGGACCTCTGAAGTTGGAAGAGCGTCGCCTGCTCTCGAATTACACCTACTCGTACGCTTGCGCGGTTGCCGACTTGGATGACGACGGAGATCTCGACATCACCAGCGCCGATGCCGAACCCAACAGCAATCTTTACCTGCTCCGCAACGAGGGGCGGGGAGAATTTGGGTTCTCGTTCCTGCAGCGACATGAGGGGCGTGACGAGCAACCTATCCGGGTCGAGAGACATGCCATCTGCGACATCAACGGAGATGGTCGGCCAGACTTGGTCATTGTCGACAACATGAAGTGGGATATCCGCTGGTTTGAGAATCCGGGAGCCGAGCGAATTCACGCCCCATGGCCGCTGCATCGGGTGGCGGCCGAGAAGGAGGTTCCCGGTTCTTATGACGTGGCCCTCGCTGACCTGGACCGCGACGGTGATCTGGATGTGGCCGCATCCAGTTGGCGATTCGGAATGCGGTTCGATTGGTTCGAAAACGTGGGGACTCCGGGCCGGGGGGCCGAATGGTTGCGACATGAAGTCGACGCGAATGTGGGAGAAACGCGCACCATTGAGGTGGCCGACTTCAACCAAGATGGCTGGCCCGATCTGCTCGGGACGTCACGCACCGGTCATGAAGTGATGTGGTACGTTAATCCCGGAGAGCGACGGGATTCCGGATGGAAGAAAACCATCATCGATAAAGTGATCCAGTTTCCGGCACACGCCCATGCCGTCGATCTCGATCGGGATGGTGACTTGGACGTGGTGGTGGCGTTCGGAATTGCGGCCGGAGTTCCGAACGACAGCCCAGACTCACACCAGGTGGCGTGGTATGAAAATGTGGGCGCCCCCGGTACGGGATCGCGATGGGTGCATCACGTGGTTGCAGCCAACTTTCCACAGGGCTTCGAAGCCGTTGCGGGCGACCTCGACGGCGATGGCGATCTGGACATCGCTGCAACCGGATGGAGCCCCGGCGGGCGATTGTGCTGGTTCGAGAATTCGGGCAATCCTGCGGGAGACTGGACCACTCACGTGATCAAGTCTCCCTGGCCCAATGCCGTCACCCTGCAATTGGCCGATTTGGACGGCGATGGCCGGTTGGATCTTCTGGCAACCGCGGAAAGGGGAGCCAACGAATTGCGATGGTGGCGGAATCTCGGGCGGTGAGAGCGCACTCCTCGACATTCACACCAAGCGTGCCTGTGCCAGCCCACAGGCACGCGATGTGATGGATCCCGCATGCAGGCTGGACCAGTGCCCGATTGGCGCGCCGCCGCCTGCCGTTGGTCGCCGCCGCCACTGGCGGCTGCGTCATGCCAGAATGTCTTTCACCACATTGCCGTGAATGTCGGTCAGTCGGAAATCCCGCCCCTGGAAGCGGAACGTCAACCGCTCGTGATCGATCCCCAGGCAGTGCAGGATCGTGGCATTCAGATCGTGGATGTGAACAGGGTTGTCGACGACGTTATAGCTGAAGTCGTCGGTCTCGCCATACACCATGCCAGGCTTGATGCCTCCACCGGCAAGCCACATGCAGTAATTTCGCGGATGGTGATCGCGTCCGTAGTTGTCTTTGGTGAGCGTCCCCTGGCTGTAGACCGTACGGCCAAACTCTCCCCCCCAGATCACCAGGGTGTCGTTGAGCATGCCCCTTTGCTTGAGGTCTTTCAGTAGGGCGGCGGTCGGCTGGTCCATCGCCTTGCACAGATCGGGAATCGACTTGGGAAGGTTCCCGTGGTGGTCCCAGCCCCGCAGGAAGACCTGCGTGAAGCGGACGTTCCGCTCGGCCAACCGTCGGGCCAGCAGGCAGTTGTAGGCGTAGGTCCCCGGCGAGTTGACGTCGGGACCATACATCTCGAGGGTCTCTTTCGACTCGCTGGCGATGTTGGTGAGATCGGGAACCGAGGTCTGCATGCGGTACGCCATTTCGTACTGCGCAATGCGGGCGTTGATCTCGGGGTCTCCCACATCGGCCAGCTTGGTCTGGTTGAGCGCCGCCAAGCCATCGAGCATCCGGCGTCGCCGACTGTCGGTCACACCCGGCGGATTGGAAAGGTACAGAACCGGGTCTCCCACGGATCGAAGGGCCACCCCCTGGTGCTTGGTCGGCAGGAACCCCGATCCCCACAAACGCGAGAAGAGCGCTTGGGACTGCGACCCCGCCGCAAGACGGGAGTGGAGGACCACGTAAGCGGGAAGGTCGGCGTTGGGGCTGCCGATCCCGTAGGAAAGCCATGCCCCCAGGCTGGGGCGACCGGGAATCTGACTTCCGGTCTGAATGTAGGTGATCGCGGGATCGTGATTGATCGCCTCGGTGTTGAGGGTCTTGATCAGGCACAGATCGTCGATCTGCGAGGCGATTTGCGGCAGCAACTCGCTGACCCAGGTTCCGTTCTTCCCATGTTGATTGAACTTGAACATCGATGGGGCACAGGGAAGCCGCGACTGCCCCGAGGTCATCGTGGTGATCCGCTGCCCATTCCGCACCGACTCGGGAAGATCCTTGTCGAAGTAATCCTGAAGCGTCGGCTTATAGTCCCACAGGTCCAGTTGCGAGGGGGCATCGGCCATGAACAGCCAGATGACCCGCTTTGCCTTCGGAGTCCCGTGGAGTGTGGGCAGAGCGCCCAGCGACTCGGCACCCGTGGCGTCGGCCGCCGAGGCCTGCGGCGAGAAAAGGGTTGGGTTCAGGAGTGACGCCAGAGCCGCCGTCCCCAATCCACAGGCTGAGCGGCCGAAGAAATAGCGACGGTTGAGGGCATCGAGGAGATCGCGATTCACGGGGATCGGAGACATCGCAGACAATCCTGTCGGGGCACGGAGGAATCAGTTGGCAGGCCCCGCCGGACAGGCGGAGCCGAAATGTCGTGGATGGTTGGCGGTCACTCCTTGGTGACGCTTTCATCCAGATTGAGGACCAGGTTGGCAGTCATGGTCCAGGCGGCAAGTTCCAGAGGATCCAGTTTCTCGTTCCGCGGTGTTTCACCGTAGGTCAGCAGTTTGACGGCCCCCTCCGAATCGTTCTGGAACTCGGCCAGTTCGGCATAATAGACTCCCAGGATGATGGCCATTTCTCGATCGGTGGGAAAGCGCGACGTGGCCCAGCGGAACAGGAACCGGGCCCGGTCTTCGGGAGTGGCGGGGGCCTCGGTGAGTGCCCTTTGGGCAAACAGCCGTGCCGCCTCGACAAACTGCCGCTCGTTCAGCAGCACCAGCGCCTGCAAGGGAGTGTTGGTCCGGGCCCGCCGGACCGTGCAGTTTTCACGCGAGGGGGCGTCGAACGTCAGCAACACGGGAGGAGGCGAGGTCCGCTTCCAGAAGGTATAGAGGCTGCGGCGGAACTGCGCCTCTCCCGGATCGGGCCGGAAGTTTTGCGTGGTGCTTCCCACAAACGCGACCGCCTCCCACAACCCCTCGGGCTGATAGGGCTTCACGCTGCGGCCGCCAATCTTTTCGACCAGCAACCCGCTCGTGTAGAGGGCGCTGTCCCGCAGCACCTCACCATCGAGCCGGAACCTGGGACCGCGGGCCAGCAATTCGTTCGCCGGATCCCGCTGCGCGAGTTCGGGTGACACCCTGGAACTCTGGCGATAGGTGGCCGACATCACCAACTGCTTCATCAACCGCTTCACGTCCCACCCATGGGAGATGAAATCGGTGGCGAGCCAATCGAGAAGTTCAGGATGCGTCGGCCATTGGCCCTGAGCGCCGAAATCCTCGGCGGTCTTCACAATACCAGTGCCAAAGACCTGCTGCCAGAAGCGGTTGACCGTGACCCGGGCGGTGAGCGGGTGTTCGGCAGAGACGAGCCAGCGGGCGAATCCCAGACGGTTGCGGGGGGCGTCCGCCGGGAGTGGAGGGAGTGCTGCCGGGGTTCCGGGTTCGACCTTGTCAGCCCGTTTGTCGTACTGACCACGGACCAGGATGAACGCGTCCCTCCGCTGCGGCATCTCTGCGGTGACCATGGTGAGGGGAATGGCCCCCTCCACATCGGCTCTGGCCTTCTCGAGGGTTGCGATCTCCTGCCGGATCGGATCGAGGAGGCTCTTGGTGGGAGCGTGGACATTCTCCAGAAAGTACTGCTGGATCTGTGTCGCTTGTTCGGGAGTCCGTTGGCTCCGTTCGAGCTTCAGGATCTCCTGCAGAGGACCGGGGAGGGTCGATTTCGTCAACGATCGCTCGAACGATTCCCAGACCGCCTGCGATTCAAACGACTGACCGGCTTGGGGAGTGCGACTGACGATGCCAGCCTTATCCCATGTGACCTTGCCCCCATGCTGGGTGAAAGCCCAGCCATTGATCAGTGCGCCGGGGTTGAGCCCCACTTGGGCGGCTTCGACCTCGATGCGGACCCATTTGCCCGCTTCGGGAAGCGGCCCCGCGGCGAATCGGCTGGGAGTATTCGCGTCGCCCCAGGGAATGACATCGGCGCCCCAAATGGCTCGATGATCCCACTTGCCATCGTTCCACTGCAGCATGATTTCTTGCGGTGGATTGGCTGGATCGATGAAGACATGGGCAAAGAGGCGGTCCCCCTCACCCACCCGCAGGGGGTTCGAGGCGCCCGTGAAAAAATGCTGACTCAGTTCGGTGGCGGTCCGGGTCGAGGCCTTTGTTCCGCTCAGGACCGGGAAGTTGTCTTTGTTGACAAACTCCCAGGGGGTGTTTCCTTCAGGCTTGGCGCCTGCCGGAAGTTCGTCGTCGATCCAGACGAATTCCGTCGGCTCCAGGACTGGTGCTGCGTCGGGGGTGGGGTCGCGATACTCGACCTTCGCCACGGTCGCCGGGATCTTGCCACGAGTCTCAGACAATTGCCGATCGAGTTCCGCCTGGCGGTCGAGTTGCTCGCGTTGGGGAACCTTGAGGATGGGGGGAGGGCCGAGGGCGTTGCCATCCATTGCGGCCTCGGCGAAACTGTTGAAGAACGCCGAGAGCTGATAGAACTCTCGTTGGGTAAACGGATCATATTTGTGGTCGTGGCAGACCGAGCAGCCCAACGTCAGCCCCAGAAAAACCGTGCTGGTTGTTTCGACCCGATCGACGGTGTAGCGGACCAGCACCTCGTCATCGATCGAACCTCCCTCACTGGTGGAGACATTGCAGCGATTGAAGCCGGTGGCCACTCGCTGGTCGAGCGTCGGTTCCGGCAACAGGTCGCCGGCGAGTTGCTCGATGGTGAACTGATCAAACGGCTGGTTGTTGTTGAATGACTTGATCACCCATTCGCGATAAGGCCACATCGAACGTTCATTGTCGAGATGCAGACCGTGGGTGTCACCATAGCGGGCGGCGTCGAGCCAATAACGGGCCATGTGTTCCCCATAGCGGGAACTCTGCAGCAGCCGATCGACCAGTTTCTCGTAGGCGTCGTCGCTGGTGTCCGCCAGGAATTGGTCCACCTCGGCGGGCGTGGGCGGCAAGCCGGTCAGGTCCAGCGTGACCCGCCGAATGAGTGTGGTTTTGTCGGCTTCCCGGGAGGGCTGCAGTCCTTCCTGGACCAGACGCTGACCGATGAATTGGTCAATCGGATTGATCACTCGCATGCCGGCGGGAACACCGGGAGAGGGGGGAGGGAGGAGGTCGGGAGACCGACGGGACTAAGTTATTCCGCCGGTCGACGTGAACACGCGGGATGAGCCACACGCCAGTCT